>NZ_JALBGZ010000300.1:0-7229 GCF_023006515.1 Bradyrhizobium sp. PRIMUS42 | reverse complement strand
AGCTTCTCGACCGCAAGCCGTGCGACACGCTCGCCATCGGCGCGCCGGAAAGTCTTACCGATGAACGCGACCGTCTCCGCCGCGCCAGGCAAGCCCTTCGTCTCGGCCGTAAGCGATTGCAGCACGGCCGTCGCCGGCTCCGGTTCGCGTGTCAGCGCGCGGAGGACGTCGAGGCACATCACGTTGCCCGAGCCTTCCCAGATCGCGTTGACCGGCGACTCCCGATAGTGCCGCGCCAGAATGCCGTCCTCGACATAGCCATTGCCGCCGAGGCACTCCATCGCTTCATAGAGGAACGGCGGCGCGCTCTTGCAGGTCCAGTATTTGATCGCGGGCGTCAGCAGCCGCATATAAGCGGCCTCCGCCGCATCCTGCGGCGTACGGTCGAAGGCGCGGCAGAGCCGCATCACCAGGGCCGTGCTCGCCTCGACATGCAGCGCCATGTCCGACAGCACGGCCTGCATCAGCGGCTGGTCGGCGAGATGCTTCTGGAACACGCTACGGTGACGGGCGTGATGCAGCGCATGCGCCAGCCCCGAGCGCATCAGGCCGACGGAGGCGATCGCGCAATCCTGCCGCGTCAGCTGCACCATCTGGATGATGGTGCGGATGCCCTTGCCCTCCTCGCCGATCCGTTCGGCGTAGGCACCTGTGAATTCGACCTCGGACGAGGCATTGGAGCGATTGCCGAGCTTGTCCTTCAGCCGCTGGAACTGGATCGCATTCACCGAGCCATCCGGCGCGAAGCGCGGCATGAAGAAACAGGTCAGCCCGCCATCGGCCTGCGCCAGCACCAGGAACGCATCGCACATCGGCGCCGACATGAACCATTTATGGCCGGTGATGCGATAGGCCTCGCCCTCGCGCACCGCGCGGGTCATGTTGGCGCGCACGTCGGTGCCGCCCTGCTTCTCGGTCATCCCCATGCCGAGCGTCATGCCGCGCTTGTCCCACCACGGCGCGAAGCTCGGGTCGTAGCTCCTGGTCGACAGCACCGGCATCACGCGCGCGAGCAGGTCCGGCTGCGTCGCCAGCGCACCGACGGAGGCGCGCGTCATTGTGATCGGGCACAGATGCCCCGTCTCAACCTGCGACGCCATGTAGAATTTTGCAGCCCGAATGACTTCGGCGGCATCGCCCGCAGGCTTTCCCGTCGCCGTCCAAGTCGAATTGTGCACGCCGGCGTGCGCAGAATGCGCCATCAGCTCGTGATAGGCGGGATGAAACTCGACCTGGTCGCGCCGGTTGCCCCTGGCATCGAAGGTGCGCAGCTTTGGGGTGTTCTCGTTCGCGGCGCGCCCGCGGTCGGCCATCGCGGCCGAGCCCCACTCCTTGCCGAACGCGGACAGCTCGCGTTCAGCCGCCGCACCGCCATTGGCCTTGACCGCCTCGACCAGCGGCCGATCCACGGCGAACAGATCGATGTCCTCGAACGGGGGCGATTGATTGAAGACCTCGTGGGTCGCGAAGCTCGGCTGGGTCATCGGTTTCCTCGGCGCGGACTTTAGTTCCGGCGCGGCTGGATCGGGAAATCATAGGCTGCCCCACCGGCCCCTGGCAGGGAAAAATGCCACCACTCCTTCGAATAGTTCACAAAGCCTTGCCTGGCCATCGCAGCGACCAGCCGCTTGCGCCAGATGCGCTGCTCGGACGTGATCGACGGTGCCGCGGTATGGCCTTTCGTGTCGGTGCAGTCGTAGCCGGTGCCCATGTCGACGCTGCCTTCCGGCGCGCGCGTCTCGACCGAGGCCGTACAGTCGGCATAGGTCCTGGACGGGTCGTACTTGCCCGAATTGTCAGCCTTGAGATCGACCAGCGTAAGATCGAGTGCTGCACCGGTGGAGTGCTGCGAGCGGCTCGCGATGTAGCCGAGGCGGAACAGCTCGGTCTTCGGGATCTTTGGATTGTAGCGCCGCTCGGCGACGGTCTCGTGGCCGTTCTGCGACCACTTCACCATGTCGAGCGAGGCCCGCGCCGGCCGGTAGCAGTCGAACATTTTGAGCGACAGGTTTTGCGTCACCAGGTCCTCTTGCACCGCCTTCAGTCGCAGCCCCACCTCCTTTTTGACCACGCACTCTCCGGCACCATAGCCGGCAAGCGGCCGGCCGACGAAATTGTTCGACGTGGCGTAGCGGATGTCCTGGATGATGCTGGGATCGATGTCGCGCAAGTAAACGAAGCCGCCGGGGAGCGATTGGGCGTGGGAGGAGGAGATGGCGACGATTAATACAAATGCAGCAAGAAGTGGTTTCACGATGCCTCCCATCCTTCGTCATTCCGGGGCGATGCGAAGCATCGAACCCGGAATCTCGAGATTCCGGGTCTGGCGCTTGCGCGCCATCCCGGAATGACTGAGCAGGCTACAGATCAGGGGATAACTCACTTCCTCCCCTTTGCCCCTTGCTCCCCCCGCCATCCGCCCCTATAGCTCTGCTTTTAATGACATCGAAATCGACCTTCGTCCTCGGCCACCGGCATTTGCTGGGCATCGAGGGCCTTTCCGCGGCCGACATCACCGGCCTCCTCGACCTGTCCGAAGAATATGTCGAGCTCAACCGTCAGGTTGACAAGAAGCGCACCGTCCTGCGGGGACGGACGCAGGTGAACCTCTTCTTCGAGGCCTCCACCCGGACCCAATCCTCGTTCGAGCTCGCCGGCAAGCGGCTCGGCGCGGACGTCATGAACATGTCGGTGTCCTCTTCGTCCATGAAGAAGGGCGAGACGCTGATCGACACCGCGATGACGCTGAACGCGATGCATCCCGACATTCTGGTGATGCGCCATCATGCCTCCGGCGCGGTGGAACTGCTGGCGCGCAAGGTTGACGGTTCCGTGATCAACGCCGGCGACGGCGCGCATGAGCATCCGACGCAAGCCTTGCTCGACGCGCTCACCATCCGCCGCAACAAGGGCCGGATCGAAGGGCTCGTGGTCGCGATCTGCGGCGACGTGCTGCATTCGCGCGTCGCCCGCTCCAACATCATCCTGCTCAACACGATGGGTGCCCGCGTCCGCGTGGTCGGCCCCACCACATTGTTGCCGCCCGGCATCGAGCGGATGGGCGTCGAGGTCGCGCGCGACATGCGCGAGGGCCTCAACGGCGCTGATATCGTCATGATGCTGCGGCTCCAGCGCGAGCGCATGAACGGCTCCTTCGTGCCGTCGTCTTCCGAATATTTCCACTATTTCGGGCTCGACCAGAAAAAGCTCGCCTACGCCAAGCCGGACGCACTCGTGATGCATCCCGGCCCCATGAACCGCGGCGTGGAGATCGACTCGATCGTGGCCGACGGCGCCCAGTCCCTGATCCGCGAACAGGTGGAGATGGGCGTCGCCGTGCGCATGGCGGTGCTGGAAGCGCTCGCCCGTAACCTGCCGAACGCGTGATGCCGATGTTGACCGATCGCCGCCCCATCCTGCTCGCCAACGCCCGCGTCGTCGATCCCTCCAGGGATTTCGACGGCATTGGCGACGTCCTCATCGCCGATGGCATCATCCGCGAGACCCGCCGCGGCATTGGCGCTGCCGGCGTCCCCGAAGGCACCGACATCGTCAACTGCTCCGGCAAGGTCGTCGCGCCCGGCCTGATCGACATGCGTGCCTTCGTCGGCGAGCCCGGCTTCAGCCATCGCGAGACCTTCGCCACCGCGAGCCAGGCGGCCGCGACCGGCGGCATCACCACCATTATCTGCCAGCCCGACACGTCTCCGGTGATCGATAACTCGGCGACCGTCGACTTCGTGATGCGCCGCGCCCGCGACACCGCGATCGTCAACATCCAGCCGATGGCCGCCCTCACCAAGGGCATGCACGGCGAGGAGATGACCGAGTTCGGCCTGTTGAAGGCCGCGGGCGCCGTCGCCTTCGGCGATAGCGCCAGAAGCGTGACCAATGCGCAGGTGATGCGTCGCGCGCTGACCTACGCGCGGGATTTCGACGCGCTGATCGTCCACTACACCGAGGACCCCGATCTCGTCGGCGAGGGCGTGATGAACGAGGGCGAGTTCGCATCGCGGCTCGGCCTGGTGGGCATCCCGAATGCCGCCGAGGCGGTGATCCTCGAACGCGACATGCGCCTCGTGGCGTTGACCGGCGGCCGCTATCACGCGGCCTCGCTGACCTGCATCGAGTCGCTCGATGTCCTCCAGCGCGCCCGCGATGCCGGGCTCCCCGTCAGCGCCTCGGTCTCGATCAACCATCTTGCGCTGAACGAGAACGACATCGGCCCCTACCGGTCGTTCCTGAAACTGTCGCCGCCGCTGCGCACCGAGAACGACCGCCGCGCGCTGGTGGCCGCAATCGCCTCCGGCCTCCTCGACGTCATCATGTCCGACCACAATCCGCAGGACGTCGAGGTCAAGCGCCTGCCGTTCGCGGAAGCCGCTCCCGGCGCCGTCGGTCTTGAAACCATGCTGCCCGCCGGCCTGCGCCTGGTTCACAACGGCGAGCTGGAACTGAAGACGCTGATCCGGGCGATGTCGACCCGCCCGGCCAAGTTGCTCGGCCTGCCTGGCGGAACCCTGCGCGCAGGCAGCCCGGCCGACGTCATCGTGATCGACCCCGACGTGCCCTGGGTGGTCGATCCAGCCGACCTGAAATCGCCCTGCAAGAACACCCCCTTCGACGAGGCCCGCTTTACAGGCCGCGTCGTGCGCACCATTGTCGGTGGCCGGACGGTGTATGAGCATGTCTGACGTGCGCGATCCCTCGAGATTGAGATCCAGCCTTTGGAGCTGCCGCCATGGGGCTTGAAGCATTCCTGCCGGTGGCTTTCATCATCGGCTACCTGCTCGGCTCGATTCCGTTCGGCCTGGTGCTGACCAGGCTCGCCGGCACGCAGGATATCCGCTCGATCGGCTCGGGCAGCATCGGCGCCACCAATGTGCTGCGCACCGGACGCAAGAGCCTCGCCGCGGGCACCCTGCTGCTCGACGCGCTCAAGGGCACCGGGGCCGTGGTGATCGCCGGTTACCTTGCCGGCCCCAACGCCGCCATGGTGGCCGGGCTCGGCGCGTTCCTCGGCCACCTCTTCCCGGTCTGGCTGAAGTTCAAAGGCGGCAAGGGCGTCGCCGTCTATATCGGCATCCTGCTCGGTCTGTTCTGGCCGGGCATGGTGGTGTTCTGCCTGCTTTGGCTCGCGACTGCCTTCACCACCCGCTATTCCTCGCTGTCGGCGCTGGTGGCGGCGTTCATCACGCCGATGTTCCTGTGGTGGTTCGGCCACCTCGCGCTCGCAGCATTGTTCGCAGTGCTGACGCTGCTCCTGTTCTACGCGCATCGCGAGAACATCAAGCGATTGCAAGGGGGCAAGGAAAGCCGGATCGGCGAGAAGGCTTGAAGTCAGGCATCTACGGATACCGAAGCGACCCTTCTGCATTATATGCCAAATCCTGTTCGCAACTTGCGGCCGAATCACGGTTGTATTGGCGAACGGGTCCCGGGCCTGTCATCCCGACGGCCGAGATGGCGTTACGTGGTTGCTCAGAATGAGCGAGAAGATGGTCGACGCGCATGATGGAGTCGGTTCGCCGGGTGCTTCCTGCACCGCAGCAAGCCAAGCTGCTCTCGACGACCAATATCTGGTCCGACGCGCCCTCGCCTTTGCCAAAGCCTGTTCCGGTCTTGCCGGCAGCGGTGCAAGGCGATGTGATCGCGCAAGCGCCTGTGACAATCGAGGTCGTGACGAGAGCTACGCCGGTCGGGCACGCGCAGGCACGCTCCGAACAATGGCCACCGCGACGACTATCGCTGGCGCTCCAGGGCGGCGGCACCTTTGCCGCCTTCACATGGGGCGTGCTGGAGCGACTGCTGGAAGACCCCATCGAGATCGACACGATCAGCGGCGCCAGTGCCGGCGCCATCAATGCGCTCCTGCTCGCCTCCGGCCTCGCGGAGGGCGGCCCCGAGGCTGCACGTAGCCGGCTGAACCGGTTCTGGCTCCGCTTGATGCACGAGGCCTCGTTCCGCTCGCTGATGCTGGTCGGCGGCTTTTCGCCGGCGGGAAGCTCGGTCGCATTCGGTCCGACGTTGCGCTCCGGCCAGTTCGATCCGTTCGATCTCGATCCGCTGCGGCAGGCGCTGTCGCGCGACATCGACTTTTCCGCGTTGCGCGGTGCCCGCTGTCCAAAGCTGCTGATCGCGGCGACGCGGATCCGCGACGGGCAGCAGCAGATCTTCCGCAACGACGCACTCAGCGCCGACGTCGCGCTGGCCTCGACCTGTCCGCCGCTGGTTCACTGCGCCGTCGAGATCGACGGCGAGGCCTATTGGGACGGCGGTTTCGGCGGCAATCCGCCTTTGCTGCGACTGGCGCAGGAGACGACGACCTCCGACGTCCTGCTCGTCCAGGTCACGCCGGCGCGCGACAGCTACGTGCCGATCACCCTCGCCGCGATCGACCGCCGGCTCGACCAGATCGCAGCCAACGCCGCGCTCAATGCCGAGATCGCCGCGATCGCATGGGCGCAGTCGCACGCAGCCTCTTCGCTGCGGCTCACCAGGATCGCGGCAGAAGATTCCGTTGACGGCCTGGCACAGCGCTCATCGACCGATCTCGGCCGCGGCTTCATTCGCCTCTTGCACCGGAGCGGCCGCGCAGCCGCCGAGCGCTGGCTTGGGCAAGGCGCGACGAGCAACGAGACCCAACGCAAATTGCCCGCGGCCGAACCGGCGCTAGCCTGACTTCGCCAGCGCGTCCTCCAGGAACCACGCCGTCGCCAGCGCATGCGCATCGTTGCCGAAGCGCGCGATCACCTGCACGCCGACCGGCAGGCCACCCACCTTCAGCACCGGCACGTTGACGCAAGGATTGCCCATCAACGTCCAGAGCCGGTTGTAGCGGGGATCGCCCGTGGTCGCGAGCTCCTTGGCCGGCGGCGTGCCCGGCGCCGAATAGGTGAGCAGCACGTCGAAACCCTCGAACAGCTCGCCAAGCTCGCGGCGGCCGCGCCGGCTGATCCGGCGTGCCTCGTCATATTCCTTCGGCGTCAGCCCGGCCGTCGCATCGAGGCTGGCGCGCAGCAGCGGCGCGATCTCGTCGTGACGCTCGGAAAACTCCCACGCCAGCGCGCGATGCGCCTCGAAATCCTGGACGATGGGATGGATACGCCAAGCCTCCTGCACCGCTTGGGGCAGATCGATGGCCTGCACGCTGGCACCCGCGCGCTCCGCCGCCTTGATCGCGGCCAGCAAGCCCTCTTCCGCCGCAGGCTCCACGGCGCCGGCGAACT
>NZ_JALBGZ010000002.1:0-98217 GCF_023006515.1 Bradyrhizobium sp. PRIMUS42 | reverse complement strand
AGCAATGCCGCCGGCTGCGCAGCAGACCCTGAGCGATCTCGGGCTCGGCGGCTTCATCGCGGCGATCGGGCTTGGCAACGGCGCCGCCGCCTGGGCTGCGATCCAGGCCCACGGGCTGCTTCTTGTCGGCATGGGCCTTGTCATCACCATCGTACCTCTGATCGTCGCGACGCTGTTTGCACGTCACGTGCTGCGCATGAACCCTGTCATCACCTGCGGCGCGCTGGCCGGCGCCATGACCGTCGATGCCGCCGTGACCGGTGCCTGCGACGTCGCTGAGAGCCAGACGCCGGTGCTCGGCGTCGCCGTCCCGTACGCGGTCGGAAACGTGGTGCTGACCGTACTCGGTCCGATCATCGTGGCCGCCACCTACACCGGATGAGGAGACCCGCAATGCGGCAACCAGTCAGCCCGGCGCTCGGGTGGTTCGCGGCCATGTTGCTGGTGCTGGCCGCTTTCACGACGACCGCACGCGCGGAGAAAGATGTCCCCATCCAGGAGGAGATCTGGGCGCTGCCACTACCGCTACCAATGTTCGCCTACCTGGTACGTCCGGTCGGCGACGGTCCATTCCCGCTCGTCATCATGAACCACGGAGTCTCACTCAATCCGACTGACCGCAGCTTCTTTCCGTTGGTGGAATTCCGCGACGCCGCCAAATGGTTCGCAAAACGAGGCCACCTGGTGGTGGCGCCCGTGGGGACGGGGTATGGCGCCTCGGCCATCGACATCCCCGAGCGCGGCATTTACGGCCCGTTCTTTTCCAAGGTCGGCAAGTGCACCAACCCTAATTTCCGCGACGCCGGCCTGGCGGTGGCGCAGGTCGATCTCTGGATTATCGACTATCTGGCGGCCGAGAAGCGCATTGTGCCCAAGGATGTCATTGTCGTTGGGCAATCCGCCGGCGGCTGGGCTTCCATTGCGTTGTCCAGCGTCAACCCGCCTCAGGTGAAGGCGATCATCACCTTCGCGGCCGGCCGCGGAGGCCGTGTCGACGGCAAGCCGAACAACAATTGCGCGCCGGACAAGCTCGTCGAGGCGACCGCGAATTTCGGCCGCACTTCGCGCGTGCCGATGCTGTGGATCTATATCGAGAACGACACGTTTTTCGGCCCCGATCTGTCCAAGCGCATGCACGACGCCTTCACTGCCGCGGGCGGCAGGGCCGAGTACCATCTGATGCCGCCGTTCGGCAATGAAGGACACTTCTTCATTGGCTCCCCGGACGCCATTCCGATCTGGTCGCCGCTGGTGACGAAATTTCTCGACGCGCCGCACTAGGCGCAAGGAGGTGTGGCCATGGCTTATGCACGTCACTGTTTGTCGGGCTTGCTGGTCGTCGTCACTGCCGGCGTAGCGTTCTCGGCGGTTGCCGCGACACGGCAAAATTCACAAGCAGCGAAGCCCGCCGAGGTGACGACCCGGGGCCAACGCGAGGCAAAGGACATCACTTATGGAGACTGGCGCAAACTCTGCTTTAGGGCGGGTGGCGCCAAGATGCTGTGCCGGACCTCAATCACGGGCACCTTCCCGACCGGTCAAACCGCCGTGCGCGTGGACCTGATCGAGCGCGAGGGCGAGCCCGCTGCCAGACTGCAATTGTTTGTTCCGGTCGGCATGTATCTGCAGCACCCCATCAAGCTGACGGTAGATCAAGGAAGCCCTTACCGCCTACCCTATAGCTGGTGCGTCACCAACGCCTGCATTGCAGCCGATGTCGCCGATCCCAAAATCGTCAAGGAGCTGGAATCAGGAAAAGTGCTGGTCCTGGAGGTCGTCGATTCCAACCTTCTGTCGCTGACGACGTCACTGCCGCTGGCGCAATTTTCTGTCGTGCACAAGGGAGCACCGGCGCAAACGTTCGAGCAGTATGTCGATGAATAAGCGTCTCGGCCGCGCTAGATGATCCCGCCGCAGGCCTGCTCAATTGGCGCGATAAGTGAGTGCGCCGCAAATGGCTTGGTCAGATAAGCGATGCACCCTGAGTCGATCGCCGCCGCGCGGTTCGCCGCGCTGTCATTGCCGGTAATGTAGACGACAGGGGCCATCACGCCTTCGTTCGTAAGCCGCTTGCGCACCGCAATCCCGGATTGATCGCTCAAATTGATGTCGATGATGATGCAGATGACGTTTCCGAAATCACCGTGGTCGAATAGCGCCTTCGCCGAGGCGAACAGCAGCACGCCAAAACCGTGTTCTCGCAGCAGTCGCTTGATGCTCATGCGCATCGATGGATCATCATCCAGGACGAAGACGGATTCTCGGATCGACACGATTGTCGGCCTCTTCGGTACAACAAATATGCTGGGCGATCGTCACACCAACGGCTTGTCCGCGAGCTAGGTTCTGCTTCGACAGCCGACGATCTCCAGCATCATTGCGCGCCTTCAGCGGCATCCTGTCAACAATCTATGTCATTGTACCAACGTGCAGGTTCACCTTACGCAGACTGACAAGCGACATGATTTTCTGCTACTTGCCCGCATCGCCGTTTGGATCGAGCATTCCCAGTCGCTCTGCGACCGAAACAAGTTCCGCGAACGAATGCACCTGCATTTTTTCCATCACCTGATGACGGTGAGCTTTCACGGTGCGCTCGGTCGTTCCGAGCTGGTAGGCAATCTGCTTGTTGATCTTGCCACGCACCATGAGGTCGAACACCTGACGTTCTCGCGGTGTCAGCGACGCGACCAGTGCACGAAGCGCAACGAGCTTGCCGTGCTGCGCGCGCGCCATCTCATGGCGCGACATGGCCCGCTCGACCACGTTGATCAACTCCTCTGACGACACCGGCTTGGTCAGAAAATCTTCCGCACCGGCCTTGATGGCCCGCACGGTTGTCTGCGTATCGGCGTGCCCGGTGAGGAAGACGATCGGCAGCGTCGAACCGAGTTCGAGCAGACGCGCTTGCAGCTCCGGCCCACTCAGCCCCGGTATCTGCACGTCAAGCAGGATGCATGCCGGCTTATCTTCGGCTGGCAAGAGATCGAGCAGATCCTGCGCAGACGCATAGGTGACGACGTCATAGCCGGCAAGCTTGAGACGGCGTTCCATCGCCGTTCGGAACGAAACGTCGTCGTCTACGACGTGAATGAGGCCGGGCAATTTTACCTCTTAGCCGCAATGACTCCCGGATTGGCCTCTGTGGAGCCAATTCAGCGGGAAAAGACGCAAGTGCAGTCAACTCTAGGAACGATATCAGGCATCGCGAAAATGTGCGAATTGGACAGAGGACCTTAAGAAGATCCTGCCCTCTCAGTGCGGACGAATTCTCATTGCGTGCACGCCTTCGCCCCCACTGTCCTTTGGTACAATGCCCTTAGAGACAATGGTTTGAAATGCCTCCTTCGTCTTAAACCAACCCCGGCGGGAGTGGAACGGCGCGCATTCCTTGCGATGAAATATTCGGTTGAGACCAATTCAGCGATCAACGTTGAGGAGTCAGCCTATGCTGGTGCGCACAAAGACCGCCCCCCTGCCCCGCCCCAATTCACTCTACGACTTCGGAATGACCAGTGATTCGAATCCGATCATCTGTTTAAACGAATTTACATACAAAAAAGGAACGGAGGTCTACGGGGAGAAGGAACCTGCCGACTATGTCTATCAGGTCAAGTCTGGTGCCGTACGAAGCTACAAGCTGCTGTCAGACGGTCGCCGCCAGATCGGCGCATTCCATCTTGCCGGCGACATTTTTGGCCTGGAGAACGGCAGCGAGCATCGGTTTACAGCCGAGGCGATCGTGGACACCACGGTGCAGCTCGTCAAAAGGCAAAGCCTTGAATTGGTGGCCGAAAGCGACGCGATGGTGGCCCGCAACCTGCTTAGCATGACGACAATCAATCTGCAGCACGCGGAAGACCACATGCTCCTGCTCGGTCGCAAGACGTCGCTGGAGCGGGTGGCGGCCTTCCTGCTCGAAATGGACAAGCGCCTGACCGCATCCGAAGTCATGGCACTGCCGATGTCCCGGCGCGACATCGCCGATTATCTCGGCCTGACACTGGAGACCGTCTCGCGTGCGATATCGCATCTGCATGATCTCGGCGTCCTCGGCTTTATCGGCAATACCCAGCGCCAAATCGTGCTGCTGGACCGGCAGGAGCTCGCCAGTCTCGATCTGCAGCATTGAGCGGCAGTCTTTTCCCGGGGTGAGTCCGCCCTTGCCGGTTCACATCGTCAACGTCAAATCACCGAGCACCCGGCAGCTTGGTCATTCCGAGATCGTCGAGCGTCTTGCGCAAGACCTCGAACAGAACGGCGGTTGACCAGCCGAACATCAGGATCCCGTTCATCGCGGTCATCGGTCCCGTCAGCCGCCATTCTTGCACGGGAGTGATATCGCCATATCCCAGCGTGGTGTAGTTGACGAAAGCGAAATAAAGCAGGTCGCTGCCGGCAGGGGCCGCGCCGATCATGGCGTAAGTCAACGCCCAGACCAGAACCTCGATTGTGTGCGCCACCATCAGCGCCGCCGCTGTTGCAACCATCACGGCCATCAGTGGCAGCCTTGGCCGCGCAAGATACCGAAGCCCGACGGCTCGGGCGATGCCGATGGCCGCAACGGTCACCAGAGCGTGGATCACGATGTTGATCACGCTGACGATTGAGCCGACCAAGAATTGAACCACCATTTAGCAGTCCCCGGCCTCAGTCGCATTTTCGCCGGTTCCGCAACACGGCCTGGAACAACTCTCGCACGCTTTGCATGTCGTGCTCCCCTTCCAAATGCGACGATCAAATTGGCCAGACATGGCGTTGGTCTCCATTGAGCACCGTCAAAATGGAGCGAATTCGATGCGCGGCTCGGACGGCGGCAATCTTCTAGCCGCGCGTCCGTGATTTATGATCGAGACGCGATCTCTGCGTTCTCATGCGCTTGATTTCCTCGTTAAGTTTCTCGGTCCTTTCATCGCGCCGCTGATCTTTTGATTTTGCCTGATCGCTGCTTCGCAATTTCTCAAGCGCCTTCTCTACCGAGAGCTTTGTCGTATCCGCCATTTGTGACCTCGTATCAATCGCGAGTGCCCGCGAGCCAATAGCCTTGTCCCTGCCCCACGGCAGTCTCAGTTCTTCTGTCCGAACATGCCGGTTGCCGCCTTCATGGCGGTCTCGCCGGCGCTCCTCGCCTGGTCGGTCAAGGCCTGCATCTGGCCCTGAAAGAACTCGGACTGAAGCTTGAGCGCGTCCTGAGCGTCCTTGGCTTGAACAAGCTTATCGCCAAGATCGAACGTCGCGTTGACATTGCGCTGCATGAAACTGCAAAACTGCTTGGCCTGGTCGGCTATCGGCAGCGGCGAGGAACTGAGCCCCCTTTCCAGCAGATCAAAATACTCCGTATGGGCCTTTCTCAACCGGCCAAGGGCTTCGGTGAGCATCCCGCGGATATTCTCGGCGGATGGATTGATCTCTGCCATGACGTTGCTCCTCGTGATTATGCCGCAAGCCCCCCGAACCAGGCGCCGAAGTAGCCGGCGTAGAGAGCCGGCCGCTCGAGGTTCATCGAATGCCCGACGCCGGGCACGATCACGAGCCGGCAGTCCGGCATCGCCTCCGCCATGGCGTGAAGATCCGCGGGCAAAATCCAGCCGTCCCACTCGCCCCATAGCACCAGGTGCGAATGCCCGATATCGGGCATACGCTGTTCGAGTTCGCGGCTCTCCCTCTCGCGGGTGAGGTTGACAGGCGTTCCGATCCAGATTCCCTCGGAGACGCTGAAGGTCTGCTCGATGATCCGGTCGAACAGAGCCTGAATTTCGCCGAGCCCTTCCCGGAAACGGGGAATCGCATTCGGGGTCATGCTATCCGGCAGGAACAACGAGGTCGCGGCCGTCGCCATCACGGTCCTTGTCAGTTCCTTGCTCGCCATCATTGCCCGGAAAAGGCCGATCTGGTCGGCATTGAAGGACATGCCCAGCGGCGTGACCGGATCGAGTGCGAACACACGACCAAAGCGCCGAGGCTGCATCAGCAGCATGCGGGCTGCGATGATGCCACCGGTCGAATGGGTGGCGAGGTGGCAGTATCCGATATCGAGCCTATCAAGGGCCGCCAGCATATCCTGCGCATGCTGCTGCATCGAATAGTTGGCATAGTCTGCAGCGGGCTTTGGTCGGTCGCTTTCGCCGCAGCCGCGCCAGTCGATCGCGACCACCCGCAGCCCGTTCGGAAACATCGGCGCGGCGAGCTCGATCCAGTCCTTGCTGGCGAGATTGCCGTGGATGAAGACGACGGTAACGTCGCCTCGTCCCCACTCCCGCCAGCCCAACTCGATTTCGCCCGCCTGCACCTTCGGCATGGACCGGCCTTATTTGTTGAGGCCAGCCGTCGGCGCCGCACCGGGCGGCGTCGGCGCGACTGGCAGGGCTGAGACCACCGCGCCCTTGATCATGCGGTCGGTGCCCAGCGGGGAGGAGGTGTCGACGGTCCCCTTGGTGACGAAATCAACCACGTCGGCGGAGAATTCCACCGGGTTGTCCGTGTGGATGAAGTGACCGGTTTCCGGATAGATCTTGAGCATCGGCCGGTTGCCGGCATTCGTCATCCGCGTCATGAAGGGCGTGATGACGTCGCGCCCGAGCTCGGTCAGACCGTTGAACGCGGGGGTCGGAATGAACGGTTCCTTGTCACCGAATGACAGGAAGATCGGCGCCTTGATCTGGGGCAGCCGCTCGTAGAGGCTCTTCGGGTCATCCTGCTGCAGCTCCGCTCCGATCGTGTAGATGTCGTAGATGAAGACGTTGCACCACTGCTCCAGCTCCTTTGGATTGCCCTTAGTCAGCCCGACGCGCTGCTCGGTGTGCAGGCGGGCATATTCGCTGTCGCTGAAGAAGTAACCGCTCTTGGCCGCCGAGACCGTGCCCGTGTCCGGATCGCGCTTCTTGAAGTAGAAGAAGTCCCGGATGTTCTGTTCATCACGGGCCTTCTCAGCGGCCAGGATGCCGGTTTGGTCCCATGTCTGCCTCCACTTGTCGAAATCACGCCCGAAAGCCTCGTCGAACAGGCGCGCCTTCTTGCCCTTGGCAATGGTGATCTCGCGCGGATATTCCTCGAGACCCGACGGCGCTTCGAGCGCAAGGCCTTGCACCGCGTCCGGCCAGGCCAGGGCGTAGCCCATCACAAACTGGCCACCCAGCGAGTGGCCGAGATAGGTAGCCTTCTTGACGCCGAGCTGGTTGACGACGAGGTCATAGATCACCTCGCGCATATCCTGCATCGTACGGGCCGGGCTCTTGTCGAGATTGCCGGGACCGGACATTCCATAGTGCGGTAGGTCTGGCACGATCACGCGCAGGCCGCTGCGCAACGCGTATTGCATGATATTGCCGTAGTGCCCGCCGAACGCCCCCTTGCCGTGGATGATGACGAGCACTTTCGGATCCCTGTCGGTCCCGGCGTACTCGTCCATGTATCCGATTTCCCAGGAGTTGCCGCTCTTGTCCTTGGCGCTGCCGAATTTGACCGGATAGGGATAGGTCACATTGGCCTTCCAGAACGACTTCTTCGGGTCGATTTCTTCTGCGACACCCGGTACCCGATAGTTCTTGTCGACGAATTTCTGCGCGCGATCGAGGGCCGCCACGTCATCCATGAAGGCGACGAACTTTGGATCGTTCTTGCGCTGGTTGATGATCGGAAACACGCCGTAATGAGCGACCGGGCTCTCCTGCGCGATCAGATCCGCGCCCGGCACGCGATCGACGGCCTTCTGAGCCAGCTTGAAATTCAGCCACAGGTCATTGGTGATGTGCATCACCAGCGTCCGTGCCTGGATGCGGCCGAGATAGGGATTTACGTTGTGAGTCTCGCCCACCCGGTTGCGCCAGACGAGATCGACGGCGTCATAGAGCTTGGCACGATTGATAACATTCAGCGCCGCCTTCTCGTTCGGTGGCGTCCAGTAGAAGATTTCAGGCTGGACTGCGCTCCAGTTCTGGGTCGTGCGGAAGCCGAAATCATAGCCCGTCATTCCCAGGATCGACCAGCCGAACGCAACGCCCGGCATGGGATGCTTCTCCTTGGGCTGCTTGTAGTAGTCGCCATTGGTCGCCTGCCAGACCGGATCGGACTCGATGGCGGCCGTCATCATCTGGAACGTCCAGTTGCCGACGGGATCCTCGCCGTCCGACTGCGTGGTCCCGCCGATGGGCATGAGCGCGCCAATGTACTCCGGATGCATCACGCCCCAGACATAGGTCTGCGTCCCGCCCATGGAGACGCCGGTCACCAGCGCGACGCGGGCAACTTTCAGCTCGTCCCGCAGCAGCCGGTAATTGGCCTGCACCATATCGTAGTAGCTGTACTGCGGAAATTTGATGCCGAGGCCATCGGACGGCTTGCTGGCGCCCCAGGTGCCGAGCGGATCGACCATGATGACGTAGTAGCGATCGGTGTCGATCGGCCGGCCCGGACCAATGATCGGCACGCCGCCCGACAGCGCCGCGCCCTTGACCCACTGTTCATACATGTCCGTGGAATCGCCGGAATAGTAGGAATTGATCACGATGGCGTTGGTGATCTCGCCGGCTGCATTGCGCCGCGCGTTGCCGATCGCGATGTAGCCGGTGCGGAGCTTGCCGCCGCCGAGGGATTCGAGCGTGACGCCGCCCTCCCCTCCGTTCTCCCATTTGGCGGGCGTGGACAAATCGTACTTGCCACCCAAGCGGAAATTGGTGATCTCATAGGTCTTCTTCAGGCCATCGTGCTGCACCTGCGACGAGCGACGCGTCAAAGGTTGCGCCAGTGCGAGATCAGTACCGATCAGCAACACGATCAGACTGACGAAGCAACGCTTCATGGCGTCTCTCCCGGTCATCATGGCACGTCCTCCTGGCGGTGTTTTGCCTAAACGCTAGGGAGGGCGACCTGAGGAGCTTTGATCTAACGCAAGGGAATCCTTCAACAGCGCCTCAAGATTGCAGCATCAGAACACCTGCCGGTTTTCCGCATGCCCTGCCTCAGTCTCGGCTCATACCGGATCCGCTATGAGCTCGATGGGCCGGCGAACGCGCCCGCCTATGTGCTGGTGAACGGACTCACGCAATACTCCGAGCTCTGGTCAGCCTATCGCGAGGCTCTGCTCGCGCGAGGATTCCGCGTCGCAACCTTCGATTTGCTCGGCCAGGGCGAGTCCGACAAACCGGCACTCTTCATCAGCCAGGACGACCAGGTGACCGCGCTCCACCTGTTGATCGGTGAACTCGGTGATGGCCCTATATTCCTGAGCGGCATCAGTTTCGGTGGGCTGATTGCGCTGCGATACGCCATCGAGCACGGCGAGCGCATCTCCGGCCTCGTGCCAATGAGCTGCTTCGCCGAGCTCTCACCGCAGCTGCTTTTGCTCGGCAACGCACTGCGGACCGGTCTGATCCTTGGGGGCACAAGCTATCTCCAGGACCTTCTGCTGCCGATGAACCTCTCCGACCAGTGGCTGAAGCCCCTGCTCGACAAGCTCGACAGCGTCAAGCGGCAGGGCTGGCTCGTCAACGATCTCTATGCGCTCCAGAACCTGATGGAATCGTTTCTCGATTTCGAGCCATTGACGCCGCGCCTATCCACGATCGCCGTTCCGACAATGATCCTGAACGGCGAGTTCGACTTCCTGACGCCGCGAGCCCTGCACGAGACCCTGCGCGTCGAGATCCCCGACAGCTCGCTCGTGATCATTCCGAAGGCCTATCACGCCTTCACGCTCGAGAAGAGCGCGCTCACGGCAGACCTGCTCGCCCGCTTTGCCGATGACGTGCTCGCCGGGCGCTGGCATGGCAACAGGGCAGTCTGGATCGCGCCGGAGGAGCCTGGTGGCGAGCTTGCGCCATTTCCGGCCGGCTATGATCATTTGCGTGCCGTTCCCATCCGGGCAGCGCCGCCATGAGCAGATTTCTTGGACCGCTGGATTCGGAAGGCCGGATACCATCACTCCAGCAGACACGCATCGCCGCGTTTCTGATCTCGGCTCACGGCGCCTTGGCGCGACAATACGCAATCGCCCTGCCGATGCGGATCGAGGCCGCTTGGCAGACCGAATTGAATGCCCAATTCTATCGCGAGTCCGAGATTGTCTCGCTGTTGCAGCGCTCGACCTCCTGGGTGCCCGACATGGCCTTGGCCTACATGGCGGCCTCGTGGGAGACCGCCTGGCTCCCGGAGCCGGTCGAGGGGATCATTAATCAGCCTCTCGCCCTTCCGATTGATCTCGCGACACGAGCACATGCCATTCATGCCGGCATCCGACCGGCGGCCCTGCTGCCGGTCGACGCGAACGTCAATGATCCCTTCGTATTGGCCCTGCGCCGCATCGAATTCGAAAGCGGCCGGCTGTTGCAGGCACAAATTCTCTTGCTGAAGAGTGACAGTCTCGTGCCGTTTCGGGACGCTGTCAGCACGGCGCTGGAACGGCGTCACGCCGAGGTTCGCAAACTATGGGCGGCCGCGCTTGAGAGCATCGGCATCACCGTCAGGCAGGAACGATGAGAATCCTTGACGCAGATCAATAGAGCCGGCCGACCGTCCGCCAATTTCGTCTCTCAATCGCCTTCCTTTGATCGCCTGTTGACTGGAGCTCCAATCATGAAGGCCGTTTCTGTCGAAGAAGCAGTCGCGATGATCCCGGCCGGCGCGAGCGTCATGGTCGGCGGCTTCATGGGTGTCGGAACACCGGAGCGCCTGATTGACGAAGTGACCCGGCAGCGCAAGTCCGATCTGTCGTTGATCTGCAACGATGCTGCCATTCCGGGGAAAGGCGTCGGAAAATTATTCGACGCTGCCCTGGTCTCGCGTCTGACCGCGACGCATATCGGGCTCAATCCGAAAGCGCAGCAGCAAATGCTGGCCAATCAAATCAACGTCGACCTCGTGCCTCAAGGGACCTTCGTCGAGCGCATTCGTGCGGGGGGATGTGGACTGGGCGGCGTTCTGACGCCGACCGGCGTCGGCACACTGGTTGCAGAAGGCAAGCGCCAGATCGAAGTCGACGGCAGGCCCTTCCTGCTCGAGACGGCATTGCGCGCGCAATTCGCGCTTGTTCACGCCTTCCTCGCCGACTACCTCGGCAATCTCAGCTATGCACTCACCTCGCGCAATTTCAATCCGATCATGGCGATGGCCGCCGATACCGTGATCGTCACCGCGGAGCACATCGTGCCCGTTGGCGTCATCGCGCCCGACCATGTTATCACGCCGGCGCCACTCGTCGATTACCTCATTACGAACGGGTGATCTCCATGGACGCACAGACCATCATTGCTCGACGCGTCGCCAAGGAGCTCAGGAGCGGCGACCTCGTCAACCTCGGTATCGGGATTCCGACGCTGGTCGCGAACTACGTTCCTCCCGATCTCAAGGTGTTCTTTCAGTCGGAAAACGGTTTGATCGGCACGGGGCCGATTCCGGAGCAAGGCATGGCTCATCCGACGCTAACGGACGCCGGCGGCCGCCCGATCAGCGCCCTGCCCGGCGCCAGCACTTTCGACAGCGCCATGTCGTTCGGACTGATCCGCGGCGGTCATGTCGATGTGACCGTCCTCGGCGGACTTCAGGTCGACGCGGAGGGACATCTCGCCAACTGGATGATCCCCGGCAAGATGGTGCCGGGAATGGGCGGCGCAATGGATCTCGTCAGCGGAGCCAAGCGGGTGATCGTCGCCATGCAGCACGCGGCGAAGGGGAAATCAAAGATCGTTCCCAGATGTTGGCTGCCGCTGACTTCTGTACGGCCTGTGAACCTGGTGGTGACCGAAATGGCGGTCATTGGCTTCCCGGACGGCAGGGCCACTCTGCTCGAAACCGCACCCGGCGTCGGCATCGGCGAGGTGATGGCGGTGACCGACGCTGAGCTGGCCGTTCCCGACAAAGTCCCTGAAATGAAGATCTGAGCAGGTCGGCACCATGCGCACATTCAGCGACTTCGATGAGATCAAATCCGCTGTCGGCACCGAGATCGGCGTCAGCGACTGGATCGAGGTGACGCAGGATCGCATCAATCGGTTTGCGGAAGCGACCTGCGACGAGCAATGGATCCATGTCGACCAGGAGCGGGCAAAGAAGGAGCTGCCGGGCGGAACCACGATCGCTCACGGCCTGCTGTCGCTCGCGCTGGCGCCGATGTTTATCCGTTCGGTCATCGGGCTGAAGGGACTGCGCAACACTCTGAACTACGGCGCCGACAGGATACGCTATCTGGCGCCGGTGCCCGCGGGTTCGAGGTTGCGCGGCCGCATCACGGTTGCCGAGGCGGAGGACGTGCCACCGGACGGCCTCCGCGTCAACTACCATCTCGTGATCGAGGTCGAAGGCGGCAAGAAGCCCGCATGCGTCGCCGAGCTGATCGCCCTGCACTATCGCTGAACGCGCTCAGTCGATGATATGATAGCCGCCATCGATGTAGAGGACGCCGCCGGTGATCAGCTTGGCGCCGTCGAGGGCCAGGAACGCTGTCGCATTGCCGACATCGTCGATGCTGACCAGGCTGCGCGCCGGCGCCTTCGACTGCGCCTTGTCCATGAGTTCGTCGAACTCGGGGATCCCTGATGCTGCGCGCGTCGCCAGAGGTCCGGGTGAGATCGCGTGTACACGGATGCCTTTCGGCCCTAGTTCGGCGGCAGCGTAGCGAACGGCGGCTTCAAGCGCCGCTTTCGCCACGCCCATGATGTTGTAATTCTCCACCACCATCTGGCTGCCGTAATAGGTCATCGTAAACAGCGTGCCGCCATTCTTCATCAGCGGCTCGGCGAGATGCGCCATCCGTAGGAACGACCAGCAGGAGACATCCATCGTCTTGAGGAAGCCGTCGCGGCCGACGTCCACAACGCGACCATGCAGCGCCTCCTTCGGCGAGAAGGCGATCGAATGCAGCACGAAATCGAGCTGCCCCCATTCCTTCGCGATCCGCTCGAAAACCTGTTCGGTCTGCCCCTCTACCATCACGTCCAGTGGCATGAAGATCGGCGCATCCAGCGCCAGGGCCAGCGGCTCGACATGCTTTTTAGCGCGCTCATTGAGATAGGTGACGGCAAGATCGGCTCCAAGCGCGCGAAACGCCCTGGCGCAACCCCAGGCGATCGACTGATCGTTGGCGATACCCACGACAAGGCCCTTCTTTCCCTTCAGGGCAACCTTGGTATCCGGGAACACGGGAATCATGACACCCTCTCTTGTCTCGGGTTGGTCGACGGCTTGGTCATCAGCAGCGACAGCGTGTGCTTTGCGATCATCAGTTCCTCGTCGGTCGGCACGACGTAGACGGGAATGCGGCTATCGGAGCGCGATATCAGCTTCGAATTTCGGGCGTTCTCAGCCGGATCAAGCGTAACCCCGAGCCATCCGAGCTGCTCCACCACGCGCGCGCGAAGGGTTGCGGAGTTCTCGCCGATGCCGGCCGTGAAGACGAAGGCGTCGAGGCCTTGCAGGGCGGCGGCGAGCATCCCGGCATTGAGACCGATCCGGTAGGCAAAATACTCGATCGCCAGCTTCGCATTGGCGTCCGAGCTGCCTTCCAACTCGCGCATGTCGTTGCTGACGCCCGAAAGCCCCTTCAATCCGCAGTCGCGATACAGGAAGTCCTGCACATTCGAGGCAGACATCCCCTTCTCGGAGATCAGATATAGCACGACTCCGGGGTCGAGCTGACCGGGCCGCGTTCCCATCGGAAGGCCATCAAGCGCGGTAAAGCCCATCGTGCTCTCGACGCTCTGCCCCTGGCTCATCGCACACATCGAAGCGCCACTGCCGAGATGGGCAACGATCACACGACCCTTGGCGATATCCGGCGCGATTTGCGGCAAGGCATTTGCGATATACTCGTAGGACAAGCCGTGAAAACCGTATCGCCGCACGCCTTCGGCATGGAGCCGATGCGGGATTGCGTAATGGTCGGCGAGCGGGCCATGCGTACGATGAAACGCGGTGTCGAAGCAGGCCACCTGCGGAAGCGCTGGGAAACCGGCAAGAATCGAACGAATGGGTGCCAAATTGTGCGGCTGATGCAGTGGGGCCAGCATCACGAAGCGTTCGAGACGAGCAACCACGCCGTGGTCGATCAACACGGGCCGATCGTATTCCGGACCGCCATGCACGACGCGATGCCCGACAGCGATCGGATGGATGCGAAGTTCGTCCCGCAACCATTCGCCGGCCGTGCCCATCGCGGCGGGAACGTCAGGCACCGCCTCGATCGGGTAAGCGCGATCGGCGATCGGATTGCCATTCGCGCCACTCGCCCGCAACCGTGGACGACTGCCGATGCCGTCGACCTGGCCCTTGATCTGGCGCCGGAGCTTGCCTTCTCCTTCAACAGAATAGACCTGGAACTTGACGCTGGAGGAGCCGGCATTGACGACGAGGATCGTATCCATGGCGGTCACGCGGCGACTGTTGGCGAACGTTGGCGCCTGGCGTTGGCATAGAGCGAGGCCACTGCGCACGATGCCATCCGCGCACGCGGCGAGTCCGCGCGCGAGGTCAGGACGACCGGAACGCGGGCGCCGAGCACGAGGCCCGCACCATCGGCCTTGGCGAAATAGGCCAGATTCTTCGCCAGCATGTTCCCGGCCTCGAGGTCCGGCACGACAAGGATCTGCGCCCGGCCAGCCACTTCCGATTTGATCCCCTTGATGCGCGCGGCCTCGATATCGATCGCGTTGTCGAAGGCCAGCGGTCCGTCGAGCACGCCGCCGGTAATCTGGCCGCGATCAGCCATCTTGCAGAGCGCCGCGGCTTCAAGAGTCGATGGAATTTTGGACGTCACGGTCTCGACCGCCGAAAGGATCGCCACCCGCGGCGATACGCCGAAGCCGGCCTGAACGTAGAGATCGATCGCGTTCTGGATGATGTCTCGCTTGGCATCGAGATCGGGAAAGATGTTGATGGCCGCATCCGTCACAAACAGGGTTTCGGCATAGGCCGGCACGTCCATCACGAATACATGGCTGATGCGGCGGTCGGTGCGCAGGCCGCCCACTTTCGCGGTCACGGCCCGCATCAGCTCGTCGGTATGCAGGCTGCCCTTCATCAGCATTTCGCCCTTGGCCGCGTGAATGAGCTCGACGCTTCTGGCGGCCGCTTCGTCGCTGTGAGCGGCGTTGACCATCTCGAAGCCGGCGATATCGAGGCCGTGCTTTCCCGCGATATCCCTGATCCTGTTTTCAGGCCCGACCAGGATCGGGCGGATGATGCCTGCCTGCGCGCTGTCGACAGCGCCGCGCAGCGAGGTTTCGTCGCAGGGATGCACCACGATTGTCGGAAGCGGCGGAACGGCCTTTGCTGCGACGATTAGTCGATCGTACTTGCTGGGAGACTGTGTTTGCCTCGTTTCGGCTGACATGATCTGGCTCCCGGTCCTTTCAGACAGCCTTACGACGCCTTCGCCTTTGGATCGAAAGGGGCGACGTTCGACACGCCCTCCCCGGCATCGACGCCAAACAAGGCGGCGACACGCTGCAACCTTCTTGCGCGCTCGCCCGTGATGTCGCCGCTAGCGGAGAGCACCTCGCTGATCGCCGTGAAGGCGGCACGCCGCTGGGTCATATCCTCGGGCAACAGCTTCCGGATGGCATCAACGGCGCCTTCCCGGTCGATCAGCAGCATGAAGAATTGCTCTCGAACCAGCATCTTGAACTCAGGCAACGTCATTCGCGGTCCACTGTAGTCCCGGCGGATCTGGCGCAAGGCCTCAATGCTGCGCTCATCGACCATTCCGCGCGCTGAGCCGATATAGAGCAGGCTGCGGATGGCTGCCTCGCGCAGGCCGCCTTCGCCGATCGTCGATTTCAGCTGCGCAATCCGCGTCTCCAGCATCGCGCGATGCTCGGGCGTCATCTCGCGCCGCCGGGATGGTTCGGACGTCGGATCGATTCCGACGGCCGCCTGCAAGGCTGGCGAGCCATAGACGTTGAGGAAGATCGTTTCGCTCAGCGCTTCCTGTGCATCGCGCCAGCTATCCAGCGCGTGCACAATCTGCTTGGACATCTGCTCCTGGAAGGCGACGAAAGGATTATCCGCGGAAGCCGGCTTGCGATTGTCCTCGATCTCCTCGGCGGCCGATTTCACCGCCGTCATCCATGGATTTTGACTGCTCGCGGCCTCATATTGCAGCCGAAGTGGATGCAAGTTGCGCATCATGTCCGCCATCTGCGGCGTCACCATGTTCTTGATCCAGGGCCGCGCGAACTTCTGGTAGGCGGCAAGGTTGAGCTCGGAGACGCGCTTGGCGGCGGCGAAGCGCCGCTCGTCCTCAGGGGAGTTGCCACCCATGGCGCGGATATCGTCGAGCGTCCGCGCCTCGCAGCGCATCACCCACTGACCAACGACGAGATCGGAGTTCGTGGTTTCCTCGCCCTTGGCCTCGAACGTCGCTTCGTAGAGCCCCGGCGGCAGCACGTCGATCAGGTCGATATTGCTGGAGAACTCGGCGTGCTCCTTCTTGGCAACCCCGCCAGAGACGAAGATGCCGAGATGGCCGATGCTCTTGTGAACGGTGTAGACGATGGTCTGCCCATAGGCCCGGATCTCGTCGACATCGGCATAGCAATCGAGGATCCAGTCCAGCGCCTGCTGCGGCGGGGTGACATTGTCGCCTTCGGAGCAGAACACGAGAATGGGCGATCGGATATTGCGCAAGTCGACCTTCTGGCCGTCGGACATCTCGATCTTGCCCGCGGCGAGATTATTACCGATGAAAAGCTCATCGACGATGAACTGTATTTCCTCGGCGTTGAGGTTGACGTGCCCACCCCACCAGCGTTCGAATTCGAGATAGCGGTCAGCCTCGGTGTCGACCTTGGAATAGACGTTGTATTGCTTGGTCCAGAGCGTATTCGACGGATTTTGGCTCTCGAAATTCTGCACCAGCCAGGCGCCGTCGAACTTCCCGGCGCCAAGATCGGAGGTCATCGCCGTCAGCCAGCTTCCGCCCAGCAGACCACCGGAATAGCGCATCGGATACTTGCCGTGCACGCCCGCCCAATAGGCGAGCGGCGCCCCGGCAATAATGAGCGGTCCGAACAATTCCGGCCGCAGCGACGCCAGGATCATGACCGCCCAGCCAGCCTGGCAGTTTCCGATCACGCATGGCTTGCCGTCAGCCTTGGGATGGAGGCTGATGACCTTCTCGACGAACAACGCTTCGGCCCGTGCGATGCGCTCGATGGTTTGTCCCGGCATCGGTTCCGGCAGGAAGCCGACGAAGTAGCAGGGATGCCCGGCCTTCATCGCAACGCCGATCTCGCTGTCGGCCTTGAAACCGCCGATGCCCGGCCCGTGGCCGGCGCGCGGATCGACAACGACGAACGGCCGCCGCTCGGGATCAATTTCGACGCCTTTCGGCGGAATGATACGAACCAGCGCATAGTTGACGGGCTCGTCCAGCTTGCGGCCGTCGATGATCAATTCGGCGGCATATTGCAGGACGTGCGGCGCGGTCTGCGCGACGTGCTCCCTGTACTGGTCGCCGCGCCGGCGCATGATGTCGAGGAACAGGACGCTCCGCTGGCTGGCATCGACCATGTATTCGACGGCCGAGGCGACAAGCCCCGACAACGGGCCGCTTGGCACTGTAGGTTTCTCCATCGACATGTTCCGTACCTCATCGTCGCGCGGTTTCATCCAAGGCACTCAGAGTTGGCCGATGTTGATTTAGGTCAACGGTCGACGATGCTTGCGGCTGCGGAACGGCGCGGTCGGTCCTGATCCAGGCCACCATGAGCTCCCACGCCACCGACAGGATGATCGGCCCGATGAAGAGACCGACGATTCCGTGCCCCAGCGTGCCCCCGATCACGCCGATGAGGATCACGAGCGTCGGCGTCGTCAGGCCGCGCCCCATCACGAGAGGTTTCAATATGTTGTCGAGAATGCTGACGATTCCGAGAAAAAGCGTCAGCAGCAACGCCGTGCCGAGGTCTTTGTCGGTCCAGATCCAGATGATCACCGGCAGCATGATGATGGCTGCGCCGATCTGCACGACGGAGAGCATCAGCACGACGAAGGCAAGCAGCCCAGCAATCGGGATGCCGGCCAGCTTGAATCCGATGCCGGCCAGCAGCGCCTGGACGACTGCGATGCCGATCACGCCCTGGGATACCGCGCGAATAGTTGCGCCCGCCAGGTCCAGGAAGTGCTCGCTTTGTTCGGGCACGATCCGTGACAGGAACTCCCTGCCCGCCGTCACGAGCTGCGGTCCATAGGGAAAGAGGACGCCGGCGACCGCCACCGATAGCAGGAACTTGATCGTGCCCACGCCGGCATCGCCCGCGACGCCAAGCAGCGTGCCCGCAAAGGGCTTCAGATAAGGCACAATCCGCTGCAGGACCGAACGGAGATTGGTCGAGGCCTGATCCCAGAAATCGTAGAGCTGCGTTCCGATCAGCGGCCAGGTCTTGATCGTCGCGGGCGGCGACGGAATGGCCAGATCGCCCGCCGCCAGCTCGCCGGCGAAAGCTCTGATCCCGTCGACCGCGCCGAGTCCGAGCCAGGCCGCGGGCCCGATGACGATCGCGAGATTGATGGCCGTAAGAATGACCGCGGCGAGCTTCGCCCGGCCGCCCAGGATCTTTGCGAGCAAAACAAAGACGGGATTGAACGCGACCGCGAGCACGAGAGCCCAGACCAGGATCGTGACGAAGGGACGGACCAGATAGAACGTCCAAACGATCAGCAGAGCGAGCAATCCGAGCCGGATCACGAGCTGGATCACGTCCTCTCCGGTGAGAAGCTGGCGAAGTGTCTTCAAGGCGGCGTCCAGGTCAGACTATCAGCAAGCGTAGCTCGCAGCTTGGCGATACAATCTTGATCTGGATCAAACACTCCACGGGCCGCGGGGACCTGATCAGCCGACGCCGGGCCCTATCGGAGCCGGTTTGCCTTACCGGGAGCCGCGATGTCGGACGCCGCCAGCTACAGTGCACGCGAGCACTTACCAGATGGAAGTCAGGTCGAAATCCGGGCGCTTCGCCCTGAGGATGAGTCCGGCATGCTCGCCGCAGTGGAACAGACCGGCGCCCGATCATTGCAGCGCCGGTTCTTCGCGACGAAGCACCACTTCTCCGATCGCGAACGCGCCTTCTTCATGAACGTCGATTTCAGGAACCACGTCGCGCTGGTGGTCCTTGCGACGGAAGCCGGCCAAAATGCCATCGTCGGAGGCGGCCGCTACATCGTCTTCGAACCCGGACGTGCCGAGATGGCCTTCATGGTGGTGGACGCCTGGCAGGGACGCGGAATCGGTTCGATGCTGGCCCGTACCCTCGTTGCACTCGCTCGCAGCGCCGACCTGGCCGAGCTGACGGCGGAGGTTCTTCCGGAAAACGCCCGGATGCGCAGCGTGTTCGACAAGTTGGGCTTCGCTTCAGCAAAGCTTGATCCGCACACGATTCACCTGGTGTTGAAGCTCAGCTGATGTGGAGCCGTAGAGCTATCCTTTCGCTCACTATACAAATCGTCCCTCTGCGGTCTAGCGGCGTTGGCGAGCCCAATCCGCGCAATGAGCCTGGCGACGTCGATCGAAATCCTCACGCCGGATTTCCTGCGCAAGCGCGGTGCACTCGAAACGAGTCGTTGCGGAGAAACCAGACGCATTCAATCACAATCTGGAAACAGTGCCGTCAAAATATCTGGCGGTGCGCATGGATTTCGTTGCGCCCTCCTGACATTTTTCTTGATCTCCGGTGCACACGTCGCGCACACGCAACTCGCAAACCATCTTCTAAGACTGAACTCTCGCTCCAATCCATCATGGGCGCCACGGAAAACAAATACCCCCAAGATTCGCTGGCTTCGCCCCACGTATCCGATGGAGTGAGCATGAAAAGCCGCCTCTCTCTGCTGTCCGGCTAAAGACAGACATCCATCGCCTAAGCGAACGGTCCGTTCAACCAGAATAAGTCTGATCGCTGGTCAGGAAGCGCAAGGCGGCCCTCACGAGCGGTAAAGAGAAGCAGAATAGGCTCGTCTTCGGAGGATTGATCCGAGCCTCAACAGACTGTGAAACGCCGGCTCAAATTGGACACGCTCGACCCATGGACGCGGGCGGCAGCCTGCTCAACATCGGGCCCTCGCGGTCGCGCTCCTGCTCGTCTTTAGTCAACGATGGAACACTTCAAATCAGCACGTCATGAGGCGCGGGTAAAATGGCGTGATGCGGAAGGTTATGAACGGGGGCAACCGCGTGTTCGTCCAGTGCATTAGGGATCAATTTGCCGATGATGTGGAGATCCTTTTCCTGACCGAGCGAAACGTGCGGATCGAGTGGGTTATTAACCTCAACTACCGCGACGAATGTGGGAGGAGTTGCATAGCTATCGAAGCGAAACGCCAGTTCTGCGCCGCCAATTTCGGAGGCAACTTTAGCCGGCTGTACGGGTCCCAAGGCAGTTGCAGCAGATTGCGCAGCCTGCGGCCAGTTTCCGGCGTTACTGCCATTTGCGACGCTTGGTTCGACCATCTCGGCTGCTTCCGGTGCGTCTTCAGAGCGGCGTGAATCGTGCCCGGAGTTGCCGTGCTCCACGACGGTCGGCTCTTCCCCGGCTGACGCTCCCGCAACATCCAAAACCGGAGCGTGATGCTCGGCGCCATTTCCCGGTGCGAAGCCAGCTTCAGTCAACTCTGTGGCCGCGTGTGGAGGACCTGGCTCTGAAGCGTGCTGTGAGCCACCGCCGCCCGTGATGCCAGCCGTTGCAATGCTCGGCTCACCGAGCTCAGCTGCTTCCGGTGCGTTTGCAGACGCTGAGTGCCCCGAATTGCCGTGTTTCTCGCTGTCTGGTTCCGCCGTCTTCGCTGACCCTCGCGAAGCGTCCGAAGCAGGGGGATGATGCTCGTTGTCATGGCCGACGCCATTCCCACGTATGATGCCAGCTTCAGTCAACTCCGCTGCTGCCTTCGCAGACCCTGGCTCCGAAGCGTGCTGTGAGTTATCGCTGCCCGCGCCACCGGCCTTTGCGACGCTTGGCTCACCGAGATCAGCTGCGTCCGGCGCGTCTGCAGAGGTTGAGTGCCCTGAATTGCCGTGCTCCACGCCATCTGCTTCTGCTGTCTTCGCTGACCCTCGCGAAGCGTCCGAAGCGGGGGGATGATGCTCGTTGTCATGACCGACGCCATTCCCCCGTATGAAGCCCGCTTCAGTCGACTCCGCTGCCGCCTTCGCAGACGCTGGCTCCGAAGCGTGCTGTGAGTTATCGCCGCCCGCGCCACCGGCCTTTGCGACGCCTAGCCCACCAGGCTTGGCTGCTTCCGGTGCGTCTGCAGAGGTTGAGTGCCCCGAATTGCCGTGCTCCACGCCATCTGCTTCTGCTGTCTTCACTGACCCTCGCGAAGCGTCCGAAGCGGGGGGGTGATGCTCGTTGTCATGGCCGACGCCATTCCCCCGTATGATGCCCGCTTCAGTCAACTCCGCTGCCGCCTTTGCAGACCCTGGCTCCGAAGCGTGCTGTGAGTTACCGCGGCCCGGGTTACTGAGGCCTGGCTCACCAGGGTCGGCTGCTTCCGGTGCGCTTGCAGACGTTGAGTGTCCCGAATTGCCATGCTCCACGCCATCTGCTTCTGCTGTCTTCACTGACCCTCGCGAAGCGTCCGAAGCGGGGGAATGATGCTCGTTGTCATGACCGACGCCATTCCCCCGTATGAAGCCCGCTTCAGTCAACTCCGCTGCCGCCTTTGCAGACCCTGGCTCCGAAGCGTGCTGTGAGTTACCGCGGCCCGGGTTACCGAGGCCTGGCTCACCAGGGTCGGCTGCTTCCGGCGCGCTTGCAGACGTTGAGTGTCCCGAATTGCCGTGCTCCACGCCATCTGCTTCTGCTGTCTTCGCTGACCCTCGCGAAGCGTCCGAAGCGGGGGAATGATGCTCGTTGTCATGGCCGACGCCATTCCCACGGATGATGCTCGCTTCAGTCAACTCCGCTGCCGCCTTTGCAGACCCTGGCTCCGAAGCGTGCTGTGAGTTGCCGCGGCCCGGGCTACCGAGGCCTGGCTCACCAGGGTCGACTGCTTCCGGTGGTTTTGGCGAGGCTGGGTGTCCCGAATTGCCGCGTTCCACGCCATCTGCTTCTGCCGTCTTCGCTGACCCTCGCGAAGCGTCCGAAGCGGGGGAATGATGCTCGTTGTCATTGCCGACGCCATTCCCCCGTATGACGACAGCTTCAGTCAATTCCGCTGCAGACCCTGGCTCCGGAGCGTGCTGTGAGTTACCGCCCGCTGAGAGGCCAGAGCCAGCCCCCTCATTAATGGGCTCATTCTTCGATGTGAGATTTTCAACTGCCGCGCTATGAACAAGCACGATCGGTGAAACATGAGGCGACCCGCCGGACCCGTCAGCGCTCTCATCCCTTGTACCCGCCGAATCGCTGCTGAAGGTTCTGAACCTGGCCGCGCCCCCTAAGCCGGTCCGAGCCTGCCCGAATTCGAACCCCAAGCCGTCGTCGGCCAGAATGCTCCAAACTCCAGCGGTCCCGAGCGTGCTCCCGCTCGTCTCGATTACTGTATGGGCACTGTCCGTACTCAGAACAGTCTCATCGCTTGCGGTCGCCGAAATCAGCGCTTCTTCGAACTGCTCCAAGGTGATCGCGACAGCCGCGCCTTCCGGCTGGCCGACGAAATCCGACTCCGCAATGGAGACAATCCCTTGCAGATGGATTTCGAGCAGGGCCCTGTCCCCGACATCAAGACTTCGATCGGTCGGGTTCACGTAGACGATCGTTTCGTTGGTTGCGGGATCGTAGATCCAAGCGAGGGTATGCGGCGGTATAGACTTGCTTGCTGCCGTCAAATGGAGCCAGGCAAGCGCTCCGAAAGCAGCAAGATTGATTCGGCTCGATCCAGATGCGAAATCGAAGCCAGAGTGGGAAGAGCTCGAATTAGAATCGATCGCGGAGCGATAAACAACATTTTCGCCAACGTTGCCGCCCATCAGTTGATCGTGGCCATCTCCGCCAATACCGGCCTCGTGACCAGTGTCCAGTGAGCCAAAAGGTCCTTGCAGGTTGTCATCCGCAGCGCCATGACTCATTTGGCTCGAAACGCCTTCTCCAGCAACGCGTTCGTTGCCGGTGGTCACAAGCGCGGCAGGCAGGCGCAAATCGTGCAAAGGGAAAGCCGGGGGCGAGCCGTCTACCTCATTGGTATCAGCATCGGTGATCGCGGCCAGTTTTGTGGTCGCATTTTCGGCGGTGACCACCACGAAGCTGTCGATCGGCGCTTTGCCCGGGTCATGCGATTGCACCGCAAGATGGGGATCATTCAATGCGTAAATCAACGCACCGGTCAAAGTGGCGAAGGTGCCATACCCTCCGTGAATCAACGTCGAAGTGGAATTAAGCCGCGGGAATTGATGTTCCGCGGTCGGGTCACCACCGATCTGTGGGTCGCTGGCTCCCCGCAGTAATGGCGTAGGAAGATTGAGCGTGCTCGATCCAACTGGCCCGTAGTCTTTCCACGCTTTCGAGCCTACGGATTGCTCAGCCGGCCGCAGCGCTTCTACTGGCGCCGCCGGGTTCGTGACTAGGCTCGCCTTGGCAAGGAAGTCCCTCTGGGTGAGCGCGGGCGTCTCGCCGGATTCCTCGACCATGAGGGTTCGGAGAATAGCTCTTTTCCAGGGCTCATATTCGGCATGCTCTCCCGCGCGACCGACGCTGTCGTCATCCGGATCCACGTCGTGCGCTTCCGACGCCTTGAGTTCGTCCGCAATTGCGAACGCCAGGAACACCAGCGCAAGATGGCCGAAGCCGGACGGGCGCTGCAACAACGCGAGGGTAGCGAGCACGGTTCTGTTGGTAATTTCGAGCTTCTGAAATATGTTGTAGAGGTGTACTTTGACTGTCCCTGGGGAAACGTTTAGCTGGCGCGCGATCTCCTTGTTCGACATTCCTTCTGAGACTAGTCGTACAATTTGACGCTCCCGGTGCGTCAACAGCTCCAGCATCGTTTCAACTTTGCCGCCGCCGTCAGCTCCCTCGTCGGCTGGCAAGAGATCGGATTGCTCGGGCGACACGCTGCGCTTTGTCATCAGGCGCAGCAATCGCAGCATAGTGTCGGAGGAAGCATGCTTCGAGATTACGCTGGAGGCGCCAGCAGCAATAGCTGCGGTTAGATCGTGATCTGCTTCGGACTCGGTAAACAACACCAAGCGCGTGGAGAGATTCTCAGCTTTCGCAATCGCGAGGATCTCGGGTACCGTCAGATCTGGCAGGTTGTCAGCAACAAGCGTGACGTCGGGTGCCAAATTCCGAATTGCTTCGAGGCAGCTTGTTCCATCGCTGCATGATGCGACAACGTCGAAGTCCTGCTCTGCCCCGAGCACCGACTTCAGCCCCTGTAGAACGATCGGTTGTCGATCTACGATCAGAAGCCGGATCCGTCTCTGCTTCACAGACACGTCTAACATGGACTCTGCCTCGGCCCGACCATCTATGTACTTCGGCATATGGCCGAGGCCAAGCCGAATTATTAAAATACAATTAATCGCGCAGGAAAAACAATTAATCGCGCAGGAAAAAGAGGCTTAGCGGGCCAAAAACGACCTAAAATCACAAGCTTACACGGCATGTAGGCGAGAAATATGCCATTTGACCCAATGGCCATTGCCATTGACTGGCTGGATGCTTACCGCGCGGGCGACATCGAGGCGATCTTAGAAATGTATGCCGAAGATGCCGTGGTGCACTGCGGCTGCGGGGGCGTCAAAACCATTACCGGCCACGAGGCACTTCGTGCCTATTGGATTGATCGCCTCCGAGAATATCCGGCGGGCACGTTGAGCGATCTCAATCCGTCGCACGAGGGGACCATTATCTCGTACGTCACCAATAGTGGTGCCATGAGTGCGCTTTTCTCGTTTGACGTTACCGGGAGGATCAAGAAGTTAGACTGCAGTCCCTCACACTAGACCTGCGGCGCGATCGTTAGCGAAAGCATGTCGAAGGGCGATACGCCTCCAGCAGAGCGCGAATGCCAACTTGAGGCCTCCCAGCGACTGCACGGCCCATGCGGCGCGAGCGTGTGAAGGCGCCCAAGCCTCGGCTTCAACTTGAAGCGATGCCGCTCGAACTCGTCTTCAACGAGGATATCAGCGGGCCAGATGACGAGAGCACCTATCGCCATTGCGTGTCGACGGCACGGGCGGTCGCCACGTTCGGCTTCCTTGCACACACCAAATTGTCGTTCGTCATGCGATCAATTGTGATGTCCGCGGTAGTCCTGCCTGGCACCAGCTGGAGCCAGAGGCACAGTATCTCCGCCGCGGCATGCGATCGTCGGGCCACGCAGGCTCGCCATTGGCTATGGGAACCATATCTTTGGTGGTCGGTTGGCTTGCTGTTGAGCTGGCACTCTGCAGAGCAGCACGACATATCGGCATGAGTTCTAGTGCCGAACATCCGTCGGGAGCCAATCCCATGATGGACCACGCGACCAGAGTTGGTAATCGTTTGTTAGCAGGGTTGCCACCAGCGGATTTTGCTTTGCTTGCGCCCCATCTGCGGAAAGTCGTGATCGAACGCGATTCCGTGCTCGTCCGATCGGGCGAACAGATTGAACATCTTCTCTTCCCCCTCAGCGGTGCGATCGCGGCGATCACGGGGCTGCCGAACGGGCAGACAGTTGCTACGGCGATAATCGGGCACGAGGGCGCTGTGGGTTTGACGTCAGCGTTTGGCGCATCCGCCGCGCCCGCGACGGCGGTCGTCCGCATATCCGGGGCCGCGCTGCAGATCTCGCCTGCGCAATTCCTGACAGCACAACATCGCAGCCCCGCAATCGCATCCATGGTGCAGGTCTTCACGATGTCGTTGTTGACGCAACTCCAGTACACGGCGGCCTGCAATGCACTGCATTCCGTCGAAGCCCGCCTGGCGCGCTGGCTTCTTCACATCCACGATCGTGCGAATGGAGTTGATCTGCTCCCGCTGACGCAAGAAACATTGTCGGAGTTGCTGGGCGTCCGCCGCACCACTGTCACGCATGTCGTGTGCACAATGCGCGCGTCAAGGGCGTTGAAATCCAATCGGCGCGGCCAGCTCGAGATTGATCGGCCGCGGCTCGAAGCCGTGGCATGCGAGTGCTACAAGGTCATGAGCCGCAGAATCGATCGGATAGTCTCGCGCGGCGCGGTCGGGCTCGGCCATGGGAATCTAGCGCGGCCCTCTTCCCGCTCGCCCGGTAGCCGAATAGCCGGGACAGGCTCGTAGAACCGAAGCGCTTCGCGAACCACTCGCACATGCACCCTCGCGGTTCAGCAAAGGTGCACGAGACTCGGTCGTTACAAATTGCCGCATCCTGAGCGAGCTCAAGAACGTTGCAGCGATGGCTGGCTCCCGGCCGAAGCTAACCAGACATCAAGGTTCGGGTCATCCATTCGCCTTGGGACGCTCGTCACAACGACGCGACCGTTACGGCGGTGAATCAAGGCGGCTCGGCTGGCCAGATGTGCTTTCGGCCTCGCGTTTGGCCTGTCGGAGCGCAAGGCCCAACCTGGCTTTGGCCGCACAGCAGCCCATAGGGCTCCCTCATGGGCCGAAAAGATCTTACCGGCTGGATTCGGTTGCGCTGGAAATCCGCGTATTAGCTCCGGGGCAATCGGCCTTGCGCCTTTCCTCGTTCTCATCGTCTGCGCAATCGACCCCACCATTTGCACTTGGAATTCCAGAGCTGCCGCCGGTTGCGAAGGGCCCTTTGGCACTGCCTCCGCCAGCACCGGACTCGCCGCTACCGCCGGATCCACCGCCGGATGTCCCGCCGGCACGAGAAGATCCAGCAGGGCGACCGCCAGGTGCTCCCCCGCCCCCTGATGATCCGCCACCGGAACTCCCCGGCCCTGCCGCGGATGACCGATTATTGTCGAAGAACGACTGGCCGCTGTCGCTTTGCCTCGCCCCGTGCAAGCCGCCCGAACGTGCAATGGCTTTTGAACTCAAGGAGGTGGACAGAAGCAGCGTCATGACAGGGGGCGTCACGGCTGCAAATCTTCCGCAGGTTTTCAAAAATGCCCGCCGGTCGTCGTCTTCGTTGCCGTCTCGGGTCACGACGCGCCTCCTCGATTTAAAATATTATTTACAGTATTATATATTAAATGAATTCTCAACCACTAATTTTCTTGGCCTTGTGAGAGTTTGCTGAACGTGCGTGCCCCGGACAGAACGCCGGCAATTTCCGGCGTCTTCCCCCGGTTTTCCGGGGCACCCTGCCAACGCGCAAATTTGAGTTGCGTTACGGCATTTAATTTGGTTAATTTTAATTTAACCGACCGGGCGCGGGCTCGGCTACAATGGACCCTTGCGATGCCACTGCAATTCTATCGGTCCGTCCGGGACATGGAGATCTGGAGTGCGAACAGTCACGGCTTCTCGTTCGTGATCAGTTTCGGAAGCCCGGGAGGTCCGGGCTTCCACGGACGCTCGGGCTACCTGGCGAGTTGGCGTCCGCTCCACAACAACCAAGCCGCAATCAAGATTGGCGGCTCGCCCTTTCGAACGTTGGCCGAGGCCGAAGGGGCCTGCCGCAACATGATTGAGCATCTCGCAGCGCCATAGACCGCCTTTCGGCAGACTCCTGAAAACGCCAGACACGGTCAATCAGCGCTGGCCGGATCCTGACGCAAAAGATCAGGGGAATCCAACTCACCTGGTGCTGAATGCAGCTCGTTTCGCGAAATCGCCAATGCCGCAAGAACCGTACGATTGCTGATATCCAGCTTCTGAAAGATATGATGAAGATGGACCTTGATCGTACCGTCGGCAAGATTCAACCGACGCCCGATCTCCTTGTTCGATAGCCCCTCCGATACCAGCCGCATGATCTGCCGCTCCCGGTCAGTGAGCTGTGTCAGGGACTTCTCACCGGCGTGGGGCTCCTCGCTGACGTGATCGGTGCTTGGGGCCGCTGCTTGGCGCCGGGCAGCTTTCCGCAAAGTTGCGACCAGCATCTCCACACCCGAATCCTTCGAGAGGACGATGCAGGCGCCGTCCGAGGCCAGCCTTTGTAACTCATGGTCGCCCGCCATACCGGTGAAAAAGATTATCGGAGCACGGCGGCCGACGGCCTTTGTAGGAGCGAGGATCCGCTGTCGACTGAAGTCGGGCAGTGCAGCATCGACAAGCGCGACGTCCGGCGCAAGAAATCGAATTGCCTCGATACAGCTAGCGCCATCGCTGCAAGAAGCAACGACCGCAAAATCACGCTGCGCCGCAAGAACGCTCCTAATCCCTTGCAAGACGATCGGATGTCGATCAGCGATGACAATTCTGGTACGGCGCATGCTTCCCCTGCCTATTGCTAACAACCCCCCTTGCGGCCGTTTAATCCCCCCTTTTGAGACGCGCGAGTCTATAACCAGTCAGCCCCGTCAATAGCGTCGCGTCTTAGGTCTGAGACAGCACCTAGCGGCAACGCTCGATGGCCACGCTACCGTAGCTCGCCCAGAGAATGCTTGCAGCACCGTAAGAATGCGGTGCTCAACGGCAAATAAGAAACCGCAAATTCCACGGGGATATTGAACGTTTCATCTACAATTTTTGATAGCATCGATCTGAAAATTCACTCCAAGAATGTCGTCGGCGTACCGATCGGGAGGGTTATTATTATGATCGACATCCAACTACCTTAGTTAGAGCCGGATATTACGAACGATATATAGGGACATTCACGATTCAAATCTAACATTCGACGAAGTTTCACTGAGGCGAGGCTGTTCGTGAAGCCCTCGCATCGGGAAGAGAGGTGTGAAAAAGTATTACTATTCATCAAAGCAACGGCAGGTAATCAAGGACAGACAAAGGCTGCGGTTTATCGTAGCCCCTGGAGTAACCGATGAAGTCTCGGTACCGCGCTTGAAGCTGATTCGCCAATTCAGCAACTTCAATGATCGGCACGGGTCGTCGTTGGCAATGAGTAGGTGATCACATGTATTCTTCGGCGATTTTGCATCAAACACATAAGGCCCTCATCGTTCAATTCACCGAATTGCAGAACTTACGTAGTCGCGTGTTGAAAGCAGAGAAGCGATTGCTCGAGCCCAAGCGACGTCCCCCCGGACGGAGGGCGCTTGGGAAACGACCGCGCGGTCGGGGACACGGTCTCAACCGCTAGCACCAAGTACTGCGCTGCACACAAGCGCCGCCGCGCGCTCGGATCACGCTTGCCCAACCCTGGTATGACCTGATAATGCCCCTCCTGTTTCGGTTCGGAAGTAGCTGGGGACGGCTTCCATGGAGAAGGGTGACTGGGCCAACTTGACCACAGCCGAGCTGTGGCGGCTTTACGATGAGGTCACGACCGTTCTCAGTCGCAGGATGACCGCGGAAAAGGCCAAGCTGGAAGAGCGGCTGCGCAAGATTGAGGGGACCGCCGTTTCGTCCCCGACCGGGGAACGTCAGCGCCGTCCGTACCCCCCGGTGCTGCCGAAATACCAGAACCCGAAGAACCCGTCCGAAACCTGGTCCGGCCGCGGCAAGCAGCCGCGCTGGCTGAAAGCGCAGCTGCGCGCCGGCAAGAAGCTGAACGATCTCCTGATCAACCGCTCGTCCGCACAAAGACGCCGCCGGACCGGCTGAGCGCTGGCGCGCCGCGGCGGCCCATCGGACCGCAGAATTTACCGATCGCTGTCCGATCTTCCGTTAGGACTGCCGTCACGGCCGCCATTGCCGAAGCCATTGTTGCCACGCACAATATGGCCCCCCGAACTGGCTATCGCGGCCGAGGTCAAGGAGGTGGAGAGCAACAGCGTCACCGTCGGAGGGGTAACAGCGGCGAATTTTCCGCAGGCCTTCAAGAATTCACGACGATCATCGCCTTCCGTATCGAGTTGGGTCATCGGCTCGTCCTGCTACTATCCAGCCCAATAGCAAGGTACAGCAGAATCATCGCCCCCTCAAATTAAATAAGTTAACCACGTGATTTGAATTTCGCGTCTGACGATCCCGACTTGCATCGGCTGGCGGCCCGTGGAGATGAAACTTGAAATATTTGTGCAGAGCTCAAGCGCAAGCTCGTAATTTTATTTTGACATTTAATTCCAGGACAATTTATAGTATTATTTAATTTGGCCGCGGTCTTGGAGGCCCAGCTCCAGGCACGGCAGCCGGAGTCTGCGGATTTGCATGTTGATTTCCAGCTTCACTCGTTGAGCGGCCTCTTTGCCCGAGCCAACTCCCTGCGCGCCGAATACGCAGCCGCAAAACCTTGGCCGCACATTGTCGTCAATGACGCCTTTCCCGAGAAGCTGTTGGACATGGTCGCTGCCGAATGCACCGCCCTCCAAGAGGCTCGTCTGATTACCACGAACACCGATCGCCTGGTGAAGCAGGAGGTATCAGACGGATTGGGGCCGGCCACCCAGCATCTGCTGAGCCTGGTGGATAGCGCCCACTTCCGAGAATTCATTTCGGCAGTCACTGGTGTTCGCGATCTTCAATCCGATCCGACGCACAAATTTGCGGGAGTGCATCGAACGCCGCCAGGAGGCTTCACGAAGATCCATCGCGATTTCGAGATTCACCCGACGACCGGACTGTTCCACCGGGTCAATCTGCTCATCTATCTCAATCGGGATTGGCCCGAATCCTACGGCGGCAGCCTCGAACTGTGGCCTGCGGACATGTCAGCGCTCGGATGCCGCATCTTCCCGCGGTTCAACACCATGATCCTCTGGGAGACGCACGGTGCCACTCTCCACGGCCTTCCGGACCCGGTCTCCTGTCCCCCTGGTCGAATGCGCCTTTCCGTCGCATCCTATTACTACACGACGACGCGCCGCGTCGCCGCATCGGGCGAACGCCGAGTGCAGTATTGGGCGGCGCGACCCGGCGAGGATCAATGGATCGAGCGAATGAGCTGGCAGGATCACTTGCGCGCGGTCATACCCGATCCGCTCTACAACGTGCTCCGGGCGGCGCGCGATTGGATATCCAGAGCGCGCCGGTCGAGAACACGATGAAGCCGGCGCCTTCCAGCAGCAACAGCGGGACCCATCAATGACTGCGATCGGCACCTCAGTCAAACAATTGCGATCTGGCGATGTGGACACGAGCGCACTTTGCAGGCCAGGCTTCTCGCCTGCTCGACTGCGAATGCTGATGAAGCGCGCCCTCGCTGAAACCGGACTAGACATGTCGGGAATGACTGTACTGACCGAAGCTGCAACTGGCGCGTATGCCGTGACCCCCGTCCTGGCTGCAATGGCCGGAGCCAAGCACGTCTACGCGTTCACGAAACCTGGCCGCCATGGGACTGTGACCGACGTCAAACGGGAGACTTTCGAGATCGCGGCCCCCCTAGACGTCGCTGACCGCATCGAGATTCTGGAAAAGATCAGCCACGAGGTGCTCCACAGCGTCGATATCGTGACCAACAGTGGCCACCTCCGTCCCCTTACAGCTGCGCTGATCGACCAGCTGCGCGGCGACGCCGTGATTGCCTTGATGTTCGAGGCCTGGGAGTTTCGTCGCGAGGACCTGGATATCGAAGCGTGCGCACGGCGCAAAATCCCGGTGGTCGGCGTCAACGAGCGACACCCCGCCATCGACGTCTTCTCATTCCTTGGCCCGCTCGCCGTGAAGCAGTTGCACGATTGCGGGCTGGCGGTCCTGGGCAGCAGAATCGGCTTGCTCTGCGACAATGACTTCCTTGCCCCGCTGCACACCGGGCTGGCAAGCCTGGGGGCGAACGTCAAGACCTTCGACAGCGTTGCGGCAGTTCATCCTGGCGCATGGGACGCCTTCGTCGTCGCCTTGCAACCAACGGACGCGCCGCGCGTCGGCCAAGCGGAGGCTGCGCATCTCGCCGCATGCGCGCCCGACGGCGCCGTTGTGGTGCAGTTCTGGGGCGACATCGATCGAGCCGTGCTGGCCGCCAATGGTCTTGCGATCTGGCCTGCACACTCGGTCGGCCAGGGCCATATGGGCATTCTGCTGTCGGAGATTGGCCCCGAGCCGATCATACGATTGCAGACCGGCGGTTTGCGCGCGGCCGAGTGGGTCCGCCGAGGCGGTGCCGTCACAGAGGATGGTTTCGCCCAGCTCGTACCATGGCCGGAGGTGATATGACGGAGCGCCCGCAGCCCGATGTCGTACTCCTCGCGGACGGGCCGACGGGCTTCGCGGCGCTTCGCTCGTTGGCTGCGCACTGCCGCGTGACCCAGATCTTCCGGAGACCGGACCAGCCCGACGCGAGCGCGTTAGCGTCGTTTGCCAACAATCGCGGCATCCCGGTCACGGCGATGCAGGACTTGAACCAGCTTCAGAAAGTGATCGCAGAGGTGCGCCCGGCGGCCGTTGTGATCTCTTCGTTCGATCGGATCATCCCGCCGCAGATTCTCGCATTGTGTCGCTTCGTCAACGTGCACTATTCGCTTCTGCCCTATTACCGCGGCCGCGCCAACGTCAATTGGGCAATCATCAACGGCGAGACGACTGCCGGGATCAGCATTCATCTTGTCATCCCGGAGCTTGATGGCGGCAATCTGTTGTTTCAGCAGGCCATTCCGATCGGCGCGAATGACACGGTCACCTCGCTCTACGAGCGCCTCAACGCGATTCTGGAACGTGAGCTCGGCGGGGTCGTCGTACGAGCGATCACCGGCTACCAAGGGACCTCTCAAGATACCGACAATGCCTCCTATGGCTGCGCCCGTGTTCCGGAAGATGGAGAGATCGACTGGCGCCAGCCTACCGACACCATCGATCGGCTGATCCGCGGCTTAACACCGCCATTTCCCGGTGCCTTCACCCATCTGGACGGGCAGCGGCTCATCATCACCAACGCGTTGCCGCGGCTTGATGCTCCCTGCTATATCGGCCGCGTACCTGGCCGGATCGTAGGACGGTCAACTTCCGAAGGCTGGGTGGATGTGCTGACCGGCGACGGCGTCCTGCGGATGCTCAGTGCCCTTCCTCCCAACTCCGAGCAACCATGTGCTGCCGCTTCTGTCATCGGATCGACGCGCGCTACCCTGGGGCTGTCGCGGCTTGATCTTCTTCGCCGGATCGTCGCGCTTGAAGACAGGCTCGCTTCGCTCGAGCAGATCAAGTGCGCTCATGAGTAAGCGCAACCGTTCTGGCCAGGGAAGGATCGAGGCATTAACGCCAGTCCTTCACACCCCTTCTCGTCCAATCGTGACCCAGAGCCCGTCGCGGCCCGGACTTTGCACGCGAACCCAGCGATAGGTCGTCCGCGACCACGGCTTGACCTGCGGCGTGAGATTGTCGAGCACGAAATCGCCGCTCCCGGTACGTACGAGCAGCACCAGATGATGTTCACCGGATCTGACGACGACTTCGCTCAATAGCAGGACGCGCGCCGGCCAGCCGCGCCGAAGCAGCTCGTGACGCTTGCTCACCGCGTAATCGTTGCAATCGCCACGAGCGGGATTGATGATCCACGCCTCGCCCGCAAGACCGAGCTCGTTGCGGGCCGGCTCGATCGCGAGATTGACCCTGCGATTGATCTCCCACAGCTCCGCCCATCGCTCCTCAGTCAACCGGATCGACCCGCCCCGAAAGAACCGCCGCGGGCGGCATTCGGCCTCATAGCGCAGGCAAAACAGGGTGTAAGTGAGGGGCGGAAGAGCCGGCCGCCCCAGCTCGATCTGCGCAGGGTCCGCTTGGGGGACCCTTGGCACGGCCAGCAATGCCGCACCGGCCCATTGAACGCCCCCGAAGATAATCACGACGGCTGCCGCGATGACCAAGCCTGAGGTCCGTTGCATTTGCCGATCCTCCTGCGAATGCCCGATCGACGCGGACCTCGGCACAACGCTGCCGATCGCGCAGATCACCACCTCGCTATTTAATCCATATAATTATATTTAATTTACACGATTAAAACAAGATTATTTATTTCGTTTAAACACGGTGGCCAATTCGCGTCAGCGACAATTGCAAACAAGGAGCGAGAATGGAGCGAGAAACCGGGCAAGGCTGGCCCTTTTCCTGCAAGCCGTGCGAGGCGCGATCCCCGACAACCGGCGTCGCCACCGCAAAGCGAGACAGACCTTTTCCGATCGCAGATTATTTTATTGATTTAATTACCCACCATGCTCAAATCGCAAAACACAGCCCTCGCAGCAGGACTGACTTCATATGCCAATTGAGCTGCTCGTCATTGTGGGAGCTGAAGCTTCAATACTCGGCTTCGTCGTCGCGATGACCCTGCGCGCCAAGCGGATGGACGTGCTGAGCGGACGGTCGCTTGAGCAATCCGTGATCTCGGCACGGCGCGACAGACACTCACCGCGGCCGATCGGTCGATGGGCGCGCGATCTACTGCGGGGCTGGGCGCAGCAACGCTGACGCCCCATTGTAGGGGCGCCAGCCCGCTTGCGTTTCGTCAAGCGCTGCTCACGGCTTGCACCGAGACTCACCGCTCCTTGAATGCACGCTCCGCCTGATCGTGCAGTGGCTTGAGCAGATACGACAGCGCAGTCCGACCAGCCGTCTTGATGAAGACCTCGACCGGCATTCCTGGCAGCAGCTTGGCCGAGCCGAGCTTCGCCAGCTCCTCCGGCCTCAGCAGGATGCGACCCGTGTAGTAACTTGTGCCGGCGCGCTGATCCTGCGTGATATCTGCCGAGACCATGCTGACCTCTCCATCGATCTCCGGAGTGGTCTTCTGGTTAAACGCAGCGAAACGCATTGTCGCGGTCTGCCCCACATAGACCTGGTCGATGTCGCGCGGGGCGATCTTGACCTCGACGGCAAGCGAGTCCGCGTCAGGCACGATCAGCATGATTTGCTCGCCGGGTGAGATGACCCCGCCGACCGTGTGCACGCTAAGCTCGTGGACGCGGCCGGTCTGTGGCGCCCTGATATCGATCCGATGCAATTGATCGACCGCCGCAGTCTTGCGCTCGCCCAGCTCGGAGAGCTTTGAGCGCGCTTCGATCAGGTCCTTGCCGACTTCCGTCCGCAGGTCCTGGTCGATCTGAATGATCTGGAGACCGATTTCGGAGATCTTGCCTTTCGATTGCGCAATCATGCCGGCCAACTGGCTGCGCTCGCCTTCGATGCGCGCGGAGTCGCGCTCGAGGGAATTGAGCCGCGTGATCGGCACCAGATTCTTCTGCCAGAGGCTGCGCACGCCCTCCAGCTCCTGGCGGATGAATTCGACTTCCTTCTGCTTGGCCTCGGTCTGCCCCGTATAGCCCTTGATTTCGTTCTCCAGCTGCGCGCTTTTCTCCTGCAACTGCGCTTTCTGCCCGCTCCTTGCCTGACGGCGAAGGTCGAACAGCTTCCGCTCCGCAGTGATTGCGCGGCTAGCCTCGGAGTTACTCTCCTTGGCTCGGTCGAGCAGCACCTTGGGAAACACGAGCTGCTCGGCACCATCGCGCTCGGCCTCGAGACGAGCCTGGCGCGCGAGCAGCTCATCGATGCTGTTCGTGACGATCGTCGCATTGGCGAGCGTCTGAGTCTCGTCGAGACGGATCAAAACGTCGCCTGCATTGACCCGATCGCCCTGGCGCACACGCAACTCACCCACGATCCCACCCGTGGCGTGCTGAACCTTCTTGACGCTCGAATCCACCACGACCACGCCCTGGGCGATCACGGCGCCCGACAACTGGCTCGTTGTCGCCCAGCCGCCGACCCCAAATGTCACCAGACCGAACATGATCATACCGACGATCATGTAACGCTGGATAGACTGCATCGCCGGCGCCACCTGTCCGTTCATCGGCTGCCTCCTTGAGCTTCCGCAACCACCTTGAGCGGCACGGGATTTCGCAAGACCTTCTTGAGGACCTCCTCTCTCTTGCCGAAGGACTGAACTCTGCCTTCCCCGAGGCACAAGACATGATCGACGCCTTCAAGCGCCTTCGGACGATGGGCGACCACGACGACGATCCCGCCGCGTCGGCGCACGTTCAGGATTGCCTCGGTCAGCGCCTCCTCGCCCTCGGCGTCGAGATTCGAGGATGGCTCGTCGAGCACGACCAGGAACGGTTTGCCGTAGAAGGCGCGTGCGAGCCCGATGCGCTGCCGCTGCCCCGCCGACAGCGCCAATCCTCCCTCGCCGATCTTCGTGCCGTAGCCGTCCGGAAACGAGAGGATGAGATCGTGCGCGCCCGCGGCATGCGCGGCCTCCAGAACAGCGGCGGCGGTCGCCTGCGGATCGAACCGCGCAATGTTCATTGCAACGCTGCCGTCGAACAATTCCACGTCCTGAGGCAGGTACCCGATGTGCTTGCCGAGGGCGTCAGAAGACCAATGATCGAGTGCGGCGTTGTCCAGCCGTATGCGGCCTCGAATGCTCGGCCATACCCCCACCAGCGCGCGAGCCAGCGTCGATTTGCCGGATCCGCTCGGCCCAATGATTCCAACCGCCTGCCCGCGCCGCAGTTGGAACGACACTTCATTGACGGTGGGCCGCTCCGAGTTCGGGGCGCCGATACAGAGATGCTCGACGGTGAGAGCTTCAACAGGAGGAGGCAATGCCAGCCGTTCTTCCTCGCTGGGGAGAAGCTTCAGCAAAGCATCGAGCCGTTGTCCCGACTGCCGCGCAGCGACGAACCCTTTCCAGTTCGCAATGGCCAGTTCGACGGGCGCCAAGGCCCGCGCGCTGAGGATCGATCCGGCGATGATGATGCCGGCCGTCGATTCCTGGTTGATGACAAGGACTGCGCCAACGGCAAGAACCAGCGACTGCAGGATTGCCCGGAAGATCTTGGAGGCGCCGCCGAGGCTGTTTGCTACATCGCTGGCCCGCTCATGAGCCGCGAGGTACTTCGCGTTGACATCGCGCCACCGCAACGCCGCCTGTTGCCGCATGCCCATGGCCTGCAGAACCTCCGCATTTCGTCGGCCCTCGAGCGCGAGTGCCGTTCGCGAGACTGCGAGGCGGGAGGACGCCTTCGCCGGCCCCCGCGTCCGGGTTTCTGTGAGCATGGTAATGCCGATCAACACCAACGCGCCGACCAGCGCAGTGACGCCAATCCAGAAGTGAAAGAGGAAGCAAACGCCGAGATAGATCGGCATCCACGGCAGATCGAACAGCGCCGTCGGCCCGCCGCTCGACAGGAAGCTGCGGACCTGATCAAGATCCCGCACCGGCTGCAGGCCGTCGCCATCGGCCCTGGTCTTCAAAGGCAGGCGCACAAGCGCGTCGAATATGCGAACGCCGAGCCTTTCATCGAAATACCGGCCGACCCGCGCGCTGATCCTGCTCCTGACGAAGTCGAGCCCACCCTGAAACAGGTAGAGGACCGCGGCCAGGACCATCAAGGCGATCAGCGTCGGTATGCTGCGCCCAGGCAGCACCCGATCATAGACTTGCAGCATGAAGAAGGAGCCGGTGAGCATGAGGAGATTGCTCATCCCGCTGAAGGCCGCGAGAGCCCAGAAAATCCGGCGGCAAGACCGCAGGAAAGCCGACATCTCTGACTGCGGCTCGTCATAGTTCTCCGCCGGTCGGAGGCGAGCGACGAAGACCCGCTGCCGCAGGGCGTCAACCCAGCGCCTTGCCCAGCCGACCAGCCGCGACGTCGGCCGTTCGGCATCGTTCGCCAATTGGTGCCTGGACGACCATAGTCCCGACAAATGCATAAGTGGGATCCGGTAAAGATTCGCAGGCGGGGGGATCACCCCCCGCCGTCCAACGTCAGTCATGACACCTGCCCTTTAATGATGCCTTTGTCGGGGGATCCCCAAGCGATCCCCCGAGGCAGTTGTTGAGTATCAGCTTGTGCGGCTGACCCGTCTCTTACGCGAAGTGGAAGTCGTGGCTGTTCAGCTTGTCGAGTTGCGTGTTCTTCAGCGTGAGGGTGTCGCTCCCCGTCGCGATGACGACGTCGTGGCCTGATTGGGCCGCGTGGGAGAGAACGCTCGCAAAGCTGTCGAACACGCTCTTGCTGAACTCGATCGTGTCGTGAGCAGGTCCACGGGCAGCGAAGTCCTTGATGACGTCCTGGCCGAAGTTCGACGCAAACGAGAACGTATCCGCACCCGCTTTGCCCACCATGACATCGTTGCCGGTGGTGCCGGTCAGCGTGTTGCTGCGGCCCGACCCGATGATCGCCTCGCCCGAGCTGGTTCCGACCACGTGGCCTGTGGTGTCGACCTGCTCCGCGGTAAAGGCGTGGGACTTGCCCGACAGGTCGGAGGTCTGAAAGCTCCACTTGCCGTCGGCACCTGTCGTGGCCGAACCGACCGAGGTCGTGCCGTCATACAGCTTGATCTCGCTGTTGGGATCGGCCGTGCCCTTGATCGTCGCGGTGTGATCCAAGTGCGAGCGCACATTGGTAACTTCGACGGTTGAGGCATCCTTGGTGCCGCCATGCGAGCCAATCGGCGGATCGATCGGCTGCGACAAGGCGCTGGTGTTGCCGGCCGCGTCGGTGGCGGTCGCGGTGAAGGTGTGGAACCCGTGCTTGAGATTCGGGGTCGTCACACTCCAGTCGCCGTCACTTGCAACGGTCGTCGAGCCGAGCAGGGTCGTGCCCTCATAGAGCTTGATCGAGCTCCCAGCCTCCGCCGTACCGGATACCGTTGCCCGGTTATGCGTGGTCGGATCGCTCAACAGGACGGGAGCATCGGGGGCAGCGCTATCCACCGTGACATCCAACGCAGTCGATGCCTTGCTGGTGACGCCAGAGACCGTGTCGGTCGCGGTGAAGCTGTGCTTGCCGTCAGGCAGTGCGACGGTCGTGTAGTGCCACGCTCCGTTCGCATCCGCCGTGGCGGTGCCGAGCTGGGTCGTGCCGTCGAGCACTTTGACCGTGCTGTTGGCAGCTGCAGTCCCGCCCAGGGTCACCGTTTTGTCGCTCGTGATGTGATCACCGGCGGTGCCGGTATCGCTGGAGAACGAGGCGATCTTCGGCGCAGCGGGCGGTGTCGGGGTCGATGTGCCCGTACCCGACGTCCCTGTACCGGATGTGCCCGTGCCGGAGGTGCCCGTGCCGGAGGTGCCCGTACCGGACGAACTCGAACCGGACGTGCCCGAACCGGCGGAGCCCGTCGTCGTTCCAGAGCCAATGACCGGATCTACAGCCGTCGACGCAGCGCTGACGTTGCCGGCAGCGTCGGTCGCCTTTGCCGTCAGGACGTGCGAACCGCCCGACAGCGCAGACGTCGTGACGCTCCACGCACCGCTCGAGTTGGTTGTCGCAGTCCCGACCTGATTCGTTCCGTCGAACACCTTGATCGCGCTGTTCGCTTCAGCGGCCCCCGACAGAACGACCTGATTAGCCGAGTTGACGGTGTCGCTCGCGATCGTCGGCGCAGCTGGCGCCTTGGTGTCGACGGTGACAGCCACCGCAGCCGACGCCACGCTGGTCTGGCCCGACGAGTTGGTCGCGGTCGCCGTCAACGTGTGCTTCGCGTCGGTCAAGACCTTGGTGATGTAGTCCCAGGTTCCGGTCGAAGTCGCAGTCGCCGCACCGATCTGTGTCGAGCCGTCATAGACCTTCACGGTGCTGCCAGCCGCGGCGGTACCGTGCAAGGTGATCTGGCTTGCGTTGGTGTTTCCATCTCCCGCCACACCGGTGTCGGGCGACCACGACGCGATGACGGGTGCGCCCGGGGCCGGGGCCGGAGCCGGGGTCGGCGAGGTCGTGGTACCGCTATTTGCCGACGTATTGAGCGCCGATGCCAGCGCCGCGCCGTCGGTGTAGTTGCCCGAGAACACCGAGTTATTCCCCCGGATCAACGCGTCACCGTATTGCGCGCCACCCATGTGATTGTTGGTGAACGACACCCCGGTAATCGACGCAGTGCCCAGGTTGGAGTCAGCGTATACGGTGTAGGCGCCACCGGTGAGCAGGTTATTGGTGACAGTGACATTCGAGACCGGCCCGAAGTCGTTGTCGATCATGACCGCCGAGGTCCACCCCCACTGATTAATGATCGAGTTGCCGCTGATCTGAATGTTGGAAAGGCCTCCGTCGATCTGGATGCCGTCATAGTGAGGCGATCCGCCTGCATGGAGATCGTGGATGTAGTTGCCCTGGATAACGGAGTTGCTCCCCGGAACGATGCCATTCTCCACGTTGAAGATGTTGTTCCCGATGAACGTGCCGCTTCCCATGATGCCCTGATTGCCAGTGCCATCCGGTGCACGGCCGGTGCCATCGATGGTGCAATTCTGGACGACTGCGCCCTTAACTCCGGAATCAATGGTCACTCCAGCCCAACCGCCGGATGTGATCTTGCAATTCTCAAGAGTCACATTGTCCGCCCGGATGTAGACGCTGCCGGTGATGTTGAGTCCGGAAACCACCGCTCCCGCCTGCGTGATGATCACATCTCCCGAAGGAGTGAGGGTTACCCCCGCCGGCACCCCGGTGTTCGTCGCGTCAGGCCATGCGTTCGTTGTCGTTGCCAAAACAGTCTCTCCGTCTTCTCTGCATTATCCCCGTTAATTGACACCAGCGCTTATTGCGAGTTTGCAGCCTCGATTTAATCGAGATCGAGATACGTCAGGTGCCGTGCTTGCGCGGCGTTAATGGTCGTCTGCAGACGGCCTTTTTTTGACAACACCACGGCTCCGCTAAGGTTATTTCGCCGCAAGCGCCGCCAGATTCCTTATTTCGGAAATACAGCGCGGAAATCTACGTTACGGAAATTAAAAGCGATTTCGTTCTAGCGGCGATCAGACGACGGCAAAACATGCGCGCGCCACACTTCACAGAAAAATTCTTTCACGCTCGTCGGTCGCAACGGTCGTAGCGGCTTCAAGGCCGACTCCGCCCAACGTCGGCGCACATTAAATAAACCAATGGATGTATAAACAAGCAATGAATGCGCATTATTAAATGCGACGCGCGGAATGTCTCTGCAGCAATCTGCGGCGCGACAGTCGGCTCGAATTTGCCGTGCTGCTCCGTTAGCCGAGATGCGCGCCTACCGGCGGCGCAAGACACGATGCAGGATGACGTGGTGAATGGGCTTCGGTGACAAAGCGGGGCAGCCTGATTTCGCCGGGCAACGTCAAAGCAGCTTCGTCTAAGTCTTCCGGCACAAAAAGACTTTCTCACCGCGGATGAGCCCATATTGCGCGACTCGCGGCTCGACCGCCGTATATTCGTCGACGACGAAGCCCGTTCGCTCGAGCCGACGCCGGAAATCACGACCGAAGAAGCGGACGTGGTCATGCTGGTTGAAATACAGTATCCGATCTTCTTCTGTTTTTTGCCTCGATCGATCCTCGAACGTTTCCTGCCACCCCTCAATAAGCGGGATCATGGCGATCAGCGTCCCACCTTTGCGCAAGATCCGAAAGAGCTCGGGCATGGCCAGGCGATCGTTCACGTGCTCTAGGATATGGCAGCATATGATCAAATCGAACCTGTCATTTTCGAGGTCTATGTTTTCGATATTGATGTCGAGATCAGCGCCTTTGCCTCCGAACTCGCAGGTGACGTAACTGCGCGGCGTTCTCGCCTTGATATAGTCCGTGAGCCCCTTTTCTGGCGCGAAGTGAAGGATATCCTTCCCCGTAAACAGGCTCTGCTCGGCGTCGCAAAGCGCCAACAAGCGGTGCCGCTCGTGCGATAGGCAATTCGGACAGAGCGAATCGAAGTTGATCCCCAACGCCAGCGGATTTGCGTACGCGAAGAAGCGGCCTCGATATCCACATACTGAACAGGTTCTCTCAAATCGCCCGAACAGGAAACGGATCGTCCGAAGCCCGCTGCGCAATGACCAGACATAAGGTCGCAAACGACCCTTGATGCCCCCAATCGACGATGATGCCACGTCAAAATTGCTCATCTTGCGCTCCCAACATCTGCCATTCCCTGAGCGAAGCACGCACACCGATGCAAACGCCCCAAAACGTCCACATGTAATTCCAGAAATGGACCGTCAAACCCGTGAACAGGAAGACCATGCAGGCGATCGTAAATCCCGTCTGAATCTCGGTTGGACGACGCCCGGGCACAGGCAATACCGCCGAGAGATTCAAAGCGATCAGCAGGATGGTGACCGGTACACCGTAATGAAGGCTCGTGACGAGCCACACGCTGTCGACGGTACGGTCGAGTAGATAATAGCCAAACGTCACGAATCCGGCTCCCGTGAGCGGCGACTGCCAGACCTGCGCCGAGACGGCGTCCCAGATCATGAGGCGATAGAAGCCGGTTTGAGGCTCCAGGGTTGCGTGTGACAGCAGCCAGCTGAGAGGGTTGTTTGTCATAACGGTGATGGCCACCAGGAACGCGCCCGCCCCGGTCCAAAGGAGATGCCATCGCCAAGGGAAGCGACACAGCAACCGGTCGTAGGCGTAGCTCGACATGACCAGGACTATCCCCATGACGGCGGCCGAAGATAGCGACAGCAATCCGCCGAAAAAGCACAGACACGCCCACGACAGCCGCTTGATGGCGCTTGTCGCCGAGAACAGCACGATGGCAGCAGCCAGCGAACAGAACACGCCATAGAGAATAGGATGATCGAATGTCGATATTGCGCGTCGCAGACCTGCTCGTACTCCATCTGCGCCCGACGTGCCGTCGTCCACGAACGCTTCAGGCTGCGGCATGATTGCCGCCATGAACTCGCGGACGATCCAATGCCCTGTCAACACGTCCGCCAACGCAACGCATATCGCAATCGCCGTGAATGCCTTGATCAGACGAATGAACTGCTGGACCACCGACGGCTGCAGAATGAAGGCTCGCGCGATAAAATATGCCCCGACAAAGTCGAGCGCCTCTGCAACAGCGGAAAACGCCGATTGAGGTCCGGCGGCATAACCAGCCGCCGCCACCATGGCGAGCGCAAGCGTCCCCGCGAGCCCGTCCGACAACAAGAGCCGCCGGCCCGACTGCAATAGCCGCGCAACCGCCGGCAACAGCAGGATCATGAGGCTTATCCTGGTCGGCGTCAGCTTTGCCCCGGCGATCAGCACCTGGACGCCCGACGGCAACACGATGCCCATCAGAAGCAGCGGGACGACCAGACTGGACCGTTGGGGAATGGTCGATTGGAATCCGGACGCCGCCGGGCGAATACGCGGCTGCCCCGCGAGGAGAGCACCGCCAGGATAGCTCATGAGGCGATCTCCCCGGAGCGGCCGGACCGGGCCATTGGATCCGACAAGCGTTTCAGTTGGTGCGAAGCACGCCGGCGCTTCATCTGATGGCCTCCTGCGTCGCGACGCTGCCGAAGTTCAGATTGCGGACCAGTCGCCAGCCGTCAGTCGCGTTCCGAAGATAGATGGGCTGGTTTTTCCGAAACAGGGTGGGCCCATACTGTCCGGAACCGATGTGGTTGCCGGTGATCGACACGCCCGAGATCGGATTATCGTTGAACTTCGCGTCCGAATAGATCGTGTAACTGCCGCCAGCGAGAAGATTGCCTTCGATGACGATGTTGGAGACCGGGCCAAACTCGTTGTCGATCATGATGGCGCCGGCCGCGCCGTGAGAATTGATGATCGTGTTGTGCCGGATGACCGTGTCCGAGATGCCGCCATCGATCTGGACGCCATCGTAGTGAGGCGCCCCACCGGCGTTGAGATCGTGAATAAAGTTGTCTTCGATCAGATTGCCCTTGCCGGTCAGCACGATACCGTTTTCGACGTTGGAGATGTTGTTGCGCTGGAACGTGCCCTGTCCCATGATGCCCTGGTTGCCATTTCCATCGGGGCCGGCACCCTGGCCGTCGATCGTGCAATCCCTGACGACGACACCCGTCCGATGCGGATCAATCCTGATAACCGCCCAGACGCTACCCGAGATGCGGGACATCTCGATAGTTACGTTGTCGGCGTTGACGACGACGCCGCCCTGAATGTCCAATCCCGAAATCGTCGTGCCGGCCACGGCAATCGCAAGCGGTCCGGATGGCTTCAGCGCGAGATCACGAGGCGGCCCCGTGTTGCTTGCGTCGGGCCATTGGGAGGCGAACGCCGGCTTGGACGGGCTGTTCGGTTCCGCTGCCACAGCCGCCGGAATTTGGAGCGCTGCGGCCGCAGCCGCGACACGGACGGCGTCGAGCACAATTCCGCCCCAGCGGTGCTTGCGGCCAAGCGCAAGGCTGCCGGCTCTTCGCCATCTCCGCGCGCGTTCCGCGACGCCATCTGATCTCATCGCTCTTCTCGCTGGAAACAGCCCGACGCCTCAGCCGGCCCGATCCTCTGCGCCTCGTAACCGCCGACCCACTCTCGCCGGCGCTTCCAGACGGCTTCCCAGTACGCCGCATTCTTTTGCCATTCGACGTTCCGCGCCAGGGCGGCTGCCATGCCGTAACCGCACCAGCGTGTGAGCGGCACGATCAGGTGCAGCACCTGCCCGATCGTTCGCGCCGGCCAGCCAAAATGCCGGTTGATCAAGGTGACCCTTCCCTTGAACACCTTCACCCTCTTGTCGACGGGCACGACGTCCGATGCCCCGCCATAGTGGACGATGGTGGCCTCAGGCGTGACCGCGGGCCGCGCACCGAGCGATCGTGCGCGATGGCAAAGGTCGGCCTCCTCCCCGTACATGAAGAACGTCGGGTCGAACCCGCCGAGCCTCTCCCACAGCAGCTGGTCGATCAGCAGAAAACAACCCGTAACGATGTCGACGTGCCGCGCGGTATCTCGGTCCCATCCGCCATAGGCCTCGGAATTGAAAATCGGATTGCGACGACCGAAATAGGTGAGCCCCAGGGCGAAACACGACAAATTCCACAAACTGATTTTTCGGAAGCACGAGGTGCGATTGAGGCTGCCGTCCGGAAAGACGGTGCGTCCGCCCCAGACGTGAAAGGACGGATTTGCGTCGGCGAATTCCAGGAGACGATCGATCGCGCAATCGAGTATGATGGTGTCTGGATTGAGCAGGAGCAATCGGCGGCCGTGCGCCCGTTTTGCGGCCAGATTGTTGGCGGCCGCAAAGCCGATATTGTTGTCTAGCGCAATCAGACGGACGTTGGGGAATTGACGGGCAATTTCGGCAGCTGACTGGTCGGAGGAGTTGTTGTCGACGACGATGACCTCATATCTCGTCCCGATTGTCTCCGCGGCGATCGATGCCAGACAGTCGAGCGTCATCTCGCGAGTATTGTAGCTCACGACAATGATGGAGAGATCCAGCTGCCGATCCGGGTCCGGACGTTTGTCATCATGGTAGGCGTTCCTCATACCAGCTCTGCTCCTTTCGACGAAACTGCCGCCCCGCTCGTGGCGCTATCACCCTCGAACCTCAGCTCCGGTGTTGGTGTCGTGTCATTCCGCTGCGCCGGCCTCGATTGTCCCTGTCAGATTTTTGCTCGGCTCATGACAGCGCGCGGCAGCCTCACTCTGGACGCCTCGCCCGCTGCCTAGGCGCGGAATGTGCAACGACACCCAACGCGAAACCCACGCCTTTTGCTTGAGCGCCGGCGCTTCGACAAATCGCCAGGAGGCATATGCAAGAACGAGAGTTACCGATCCCGCCAGCAAGGCCAGCGGCCAACCGGTCGTGAGATCGAACAGCGTCAGGAACGCCAGGATGACCGGCGAATGGATCAGGTATACGCCATAGGACAGATCGTGCTTGAGCGGCACTCGACTGGCGACCTCGGAGAGCCCGAGGTAAACCACGACGTAGGGTACACACAGCGGCAGCGCTACCGCCCCCACCCCGCCCGCAAGACCGATCAGCGCGCCCCCTACGGCGACGGTGGCCCCGATTCCGGAGAACGGGATACTTTCACGGTAGAGGTAGAGGGTCGTGCCCGCGATGAAGTAGACGAAGAGACCGATGAAATCCAAAAGCCGCTGCGGACAGGCCGCATGCAGCGATGGCAAGAGCGCCAGCCCAACATAGGCGAGGTAGACCAGTGCGAAACTGATGATCGTCAGCGTACGTCGGCGGAGAAAGCCCGCCACGCTCATCGCCGCCAGCACCGCATAGGACCAGACTTCGATATTGAGCGTCCATAGCGGTCCATTGACCTGTACTTCGTGTCCGTGCCGCACCACGCCCGGCAGGTAGTGCGACATCAGCGTGACGGCGTTCTTCAGATACAGGTAGAGCTGGGCGCTGCCGAAATAGTCGGCTAGCGAATATGTCGTCAGGGCCGGACCCAACACAAACATCGACGCGATGACCACGACGAACAGTGCGGGCAGGATACGCAACGCTCTATTTACGCCGAACCGGACGAGATCGCCGGACCGAGCCAAGCCGGGTGCCAGCAGGAAACCGCTGACGCAGAAGAAAATAACGACTGCAAACAGGCCGAACTGGATGAACCCGCCGCTGAACCGATAGAGGATGTCGTTGACTCCCCACCAGGCATGGTGAGCGACCACCATGAGTGCGGCCACAAGCCGGATCTGATCAAAACCGGGGCCTCTGGCCGAAAGGACGGAAAGCCGATCGCCGATCGTCGTCGCCCCGGTTGAAATCATCGATTTCTCACGCAAATGATCTTTCTGACAGCTCACGATTATATAATATTAAATTCTAAAGGCAATTAAATACGGCGCCCATATTAACAGGAACGGACCTCGACGGCCGGGCCATCTGATTCATATGAGGCCAATTCGGCTATCCTGTCATCGCGTGGTTTTCCTCCGGAGACGGTCACGATAATCGAGGCCGAAAGCCCGAGCGAAAGAAGCCTCGGCGCGCGCTCGCTCAACCGGGAGGTCATGCCAAACAGTCCGTCGCCATGGTCCGCCGGAACCCCGAACATCGCTTCGATTCGCAGGCCTGACTCGACGCACCAACTCGCCAGCTTGCGCGCCGAAGCGAAATGAACGCCCGCAGCCTCGTAGCCGCTGGAGCGCCTGGACTGGAGACTCGCCCTGAGATACGACCGAACACCCCTGGGGGACATCGTGTTGGGCATCTGGATCACTGCTATCGACCGCTCGTGCATGAACGATCGCAGCCTTAGAAGCAGCTTTCGCGGATCCGGAGCGAGGTGCAACAGGTTGAGACATAGAACGCAGTCGTAGGTGTCGCGATTGGGGCCGATACTGTCCAGATCGGCGTAGATCATCTCGATCCCGTCCCCGGCGGGGCCGGCTGCAATCACCGGATCGAGCGGAATCGCCGTGACGTGCAGACCTCGCGCCTGCAGCCGCTTCTCGGTCTTGCCGGAACCACAACCGATCGAAAGCACGCTGCGCGCCGATGCCGGCACGAGCGCGATCGTTGCCTCGGATTCAGGTTCGTAATAGTCCTTGGAAAAACCCGCGCGGCGAAGACGCGTCTCCGTTGGAAGCAACGAGTAGGGCGAGCAGCGGCCAGCCGCGATTTGCAGCAGAATCGCCTTTTGCCTGCCGAGTTCTTCTTCCCCGATCCCCATCCGGCCGACGTACCGGTTGGTGAGGTGATGCACGGTGAAGTCCTCCAGGTGCGAGATTGGCACCAGCTTCCTCAAACCACATTGGGTGTATGGATCCGTCGCGGCCGTACAGGCCAGATCATACTTGCCCTGGTGCGGAGCCACATCGAAGCGGCCCGAATGCAGGGCCTTGGCTAGCTGCTCCCGGGTAAGGACGAAACAGGCGGCGTGCTCGTTGGTGAAATGCGCCAGAATATAGTCGCCGCGCCGCCTGACCGATGAGGGATCCCAGTGAAAGTGCGCGTGAATATCAGGATAGTTGCGCTCGCCGTCTTCGCCGAATTCGACCCGCAGAAACCCAGCAACTTCGTCAGGAGATAGAAACGACGTTACCTCCAGCCAGGCGCGGATGTTCCTCTCGGTGATCAGAATGTCGTCTTCCGAGTAGATGAACAGATCGTATTGGTCACGACGTTGCGCGAACAGATTCTTGTGCGCGAACGGCAGGGACCACGGGTTCCTGGCGGGCAGGCCAACAATACATTCCACCCCGGTTGTCGCGCGCTTGTCGATATTCGACAACACGACGATATCAATAACGAGGGACATCGCCCCGTATTCCCGTATGACCCGCTCGAGATACCGGTCATTCGAGGTTCCATGGCTTGCAATCGCGACCAGTACGCGAGGCAGGCGACGGCGGTCTTGGTGCGTCACATGCCGGGCAGCATGCTCGTTCATCGCATCGGGATCCCAGAGAGGGTCATTATGCGGACCTCGCGTTTAAATACGCCATAGAGTATATATCCAGATATGGATTAGTCGATATTTATTATTATTTAAATTTGGATTATATCGCGATATGGTTCCGAGCAGATGTCGGGTTGTTCTCGGCATTTGGCGCGACACCCGGAGAATCCCATCGCATGAAGGTGCTGGTCTATCCCCATTCCATGGAACTGGGAGGGTCGCAGCTCAACGCAGTCCAGCTCGCCGAGGCGGTTCGAGACCTCGGTCATGAGGTCATCGTGGCGGCAGAGACTGGCCCTCTTCTGGACAGAGTAAGGGAAACCGGCCTCAGGCACATTGAAATTCCCCGGCATCGGGCCCGGCCCTCGCCTCGCGTCAGCCAGATGCTCCGAAGCATCGTTGACGAAGGAGCGATTGACGTGGTGCACGGTCATGAATGGCCCCCCATTGTCGAAGCTTTTCTGAGCGTTGGGCTATCGACCAGGGCTGCCGTGGTGGGAACGGTCATGTCGATGTCGGTCCCCAGGTTCCTGCCGCGCCGCGTTCCTCTGACCGTTGGCACGGAGATGATCCGTCGCGCCGCGATCGCTGCAGGACATCAGGATGTTACCTTGCTCGAGCCGCCAGTCGATACGAAGTCCGACCATCCCCTCGTCGACGGCGCGAACTTTCGCGCGGCGCAGAATATTGGTCCGGACGAGGTCGTCATTGCGATGGTCTGTCGGCTTGTGCCGAACCTTAAACTGGAGGGTCTGCTATCCGCGTGCGATGCCGTCGGCGGAATAGCGCTCGACGGTCCGCCAGTGCGGCTGCTGATCATTGGTGATGGACCGGCGCGACCGAGTGTCGAAGCGCGGGCGGCCAGGACCAACTCGCTCGTCGGCCGGAACGCCGTCATATTGGTAGGCGAGATGTCCGATCCGCGCCCTGGCTATGCTGCCGCGGACGTCATCATTGGCCAGGGCGGTTCGGCGCTGCGCGGGATGGCCTTTGGCAAGCCGCTAGTAGTGATAGGCGAGGACGGGTTCAGTGAGCTGTTGACGCCCGAGAGCGCGCCGACCTTCTTGCAACAGGGCTGGTATGGTTTGGGCAAGGGCTCGCGTGGCGCGGGTGCCGGTGCACTTCGGTCGGCTCTCGAGGCCATTCTCGCCTCTGCGCGCCTCCGTCAGGAGCTTGGCGGATTCGGCCGGCGACTGGTGGAGCATCGCTTCAGCCTCGCGCACGCGGCGAAAACGATAGAGCAAACCTATCTGCATGCCCTGCGCAGCAAGCCCTCAGCCAGCCAGCGATTGGCAGATGCCGGACGATGCGCGGCCAGCCTTGCCAACTATAAGGTGCAGAGGAAATACCAGCGCTGGATGGGTTTGGCTTCCGCCGAAGACGACAACGATCGGGCGCGAATCTCCGCGGTGCTGTCCGCAAAGGCGAACGCCCCTCGATCAGACAGAGTCGCGCCAGATCCGGCTCAAAAGATATCCCGACAAACCGATTCTTGACTCGCCACGGATCGGCACAAGCGGCTCAGCGGGCCAGTTCACGCTTCACCGCATCCACGATACGGTCCTGGTCCGCGCCGTCCAGCTGCGCATAGAGTGGAAGCAGGATCGCGTGATCCTGAGCGAGCTCGGATTGTCGCAGATCGTGTCGCGCCACCGTGCCGGCATAGGGCGGCTCGCGATGCGAGCACATGATGCCCCTGCGCGTAGCGATGCCATGGTCGAGCAGCGATTGCATCGTGACCCGCTGATCCAATCGATCGGGCAAGCGCACGCAGTAGCTCTGCCAGTTCGATCGTGCCCACGCCGGCTCGAACGGCAACCGCAACCCCTCAATATTACCGAGCAGCTCAGCATAACGGGATGCCAACGCGCGCCGCCGCGCAATCAGGTGCGGGAGCCGCTCGAGCTGTTTGCGCCCGATCGCGGCCTGCATATCCGTCATTCGATAATTGTAGCCGACGAGGACGTACTCCTCGAAAATGACACGCTGCGACCCGTGACGCACGATGTCAGGAACGCTCATCCCGTGTTGCCGTAACAGCCTGAACTTTCGGTCGAGCTCGGCATCGGAGGTGGTGAGCATTCCCCCCTCACCTGTCGTGATTACCTTTCGCGGATGAAAGGAAAAGCAAGCAATGTCTCCATGCGGCTTGCCGATCGCCTCCCATTGCCCATTCATGCAGATCTGCGATCCCGCGGCACAGGCCGCGTCCTCGATCACGGCGATCCCGTGGCGACGCGCCACAGCCATGAGCGCGGCCATGTCGCACGGCATGCCCATCTGATGGACCGCGATGATCGCGCGCGTGCGCTCGGTGATGGCTTCGGCCAGCCGGGCGCAATCCAAATTGTATGTCTCGGGCTCGATATCGACGAAAATCGGAGTGGCGCCCTGATATCGGATCACGTTCGCCGTTGCGATGAAGGAATGGCTGACCGTGATCACCTCGTCGCCCCTGCCAATACCCAGCGCGGCCAAGGCGAGCTGCAGGGCGGTCGTGCAATTCGCGACCGCGCAGGCATGCGGGGCGCCGACAAGCGCGGCGAACTCGTCCTCGAACGCAGCCACCTGTGGACCTTGCGATACCCAGCCCGACAGCACCACGGCGCGCGCAGCGTCGGCTTCTTCATCCGCAAGCAGCGGAGCTGCGATCGGGATCACGATGTCGCCACCTGCCGCTGACGATCCGAAGCGAGTTCGCGTTCTGATCGCCACCACTTCACGAGGTCGGCTAGCCCCTGCTCGAGCGAAACCGTGGTGCGGAACCCCAGCAGACGCTCGGCCTTGCCTGTCGATGCCAGCCGTCGAGGCACCGGATTGACCGAGCGTTCAGGTGCAAATTCAGGTGTCAGGCCGCGCCGTCCCATCACCGACGCAAGCGCCGTAGCCAGTTGCGTCAGGCTGGTCTCAGTACCGCTTCCGACGTTGAAAACTTCATCAGTGACCTTTGCCCTGGCCGCAAGGATGTTGGCGCGCGCGATGTCGCGGACGTGAACGAAATCCATGGTTTGACGGCCGTCACCAAAGATTACGGGAGGCAATCCAGCCTCCAGCCGCTCCATCCAGCGGATCAAGACTTCGGTGTACCGTCCGTGTATGTCCATCCGGCTGCCGTAGACGTTGAAATAACGGAATGCCACGTAATCGAGGCCGCATACGTCGTTGAAGGCCCGCAGAAGCCCTTCGTTGAAGGCCTTGGCGGCTCCATAGAGGGTCCGGTTGTTGTACGGATTCTGCCGCTCGGTTGTCGGAAACTCCTCGGCCATGCCATATACGGACGCCGAGGACGCCGCGATGATCTTCTCGATATCGTGCTTGATGCACAGCTCCAGGAGGTCGTAGGTGGCGTCCACCATGACCTCCTTGGCCAGGCGTGGCTCCGCCGCGCAATGAGTGATGCGAAGTGCGGCCTGGTGAAACACGATGTCGGCAGCCTTCACCAAGGCTTCCATGAGCTTGCGATCGCGTATGTCGCCGTGAACCAGTCTCACCGGTCCACGACCAAGCGCGCGCCGGAGATTTTCCGGCCGGCCTCTGACCATGTTGTCGAGGGCAACGATCTCGATGCAACCCTCATCGCAGAGCAGATCGACGATGTGGGAGCCGATGAATCCTGCCCCACCAGTGACCAGAACGCGCTTACCCTTGAGCTCAATCAAGACGCCCTCCTGTTGCAGGACCTTGTTGTGAAGCTTTGTGATTGCCGCGATTGGTTGCTGACGGCTTCGCTGGGTCGCAATGCTCCGGCGCTCCTCAACGTGGAGACAGCTTCGGCCGCCCGGTCCGGCAGCAGCTCCGGATAAATGGGAAGGGAGAGAAAGTCGTTCGCAAGCATCTCGGTTACCGGCAGATCACCGGCCTGATAACCGAGTTCAGCATAGGCCTTCTGCAGGTGTACCGGAATGGGATAGTGAATCCCTGCACCGATGCCGGCGTCCCGCAATAATGTGAGCGCGTCGTCGCGCCGCTGCAATCTGATCGAATAGACATGATACACGTGGCGGGAGTGCGAGGGCGGCCGCGGTCGCGCGAATGGGAGCTCAGAAAGCAGTTCGTTGTATCGTTCTGCGAGCGCTCGGCGGGCCTCGGTCCAGCGCTCGATGTAGTCCAACTTGACATTCAGTATCGCGCTCTGGATCTCGTCCATGCGATAATTGTATCCGGGAATGACGTGGTCGTATTTCGCCTCCTGCCCCCAGTCCCGCAGCAGCGACACGCGGCGCGCGAATTCAGGCCGATCGGTCACGACGGCTCCGCCCTCGCCGAATGCTCCCAGATTCTTGCCCGGGTAAAAGCTGAAGCACCCCAGATCCCCGATCGAGCCTGCGCGGCATCCCCGGTATTCTGCGCCGTGCGCCTGCGCAGCGTCCTCAATGACGACCAGACCGTGACGTCGCGCAATCGACATGATGGGATCCATGTCGGCCATCAATCCATGGAGGTGAACCGGCAGGATGGCTCTGGTTCGAGGTGTTATCGCAGCCTCGATCAGGCCAGGATCCATCGTCCACGTGACCGGGTCAACGTCGACAAAAACAGGTTTGGCCCCGCTGTAGAGAATGGCGGCGGTTGTCGCCACGAAGGTCATGGACACCGTGATGACTTCATCACCGGGTCCGATGCCCGCTGCCAATAGCGCAAGGTGAAGCGCAGAGGTCCCACTATTCACTGCCAGGCAATGAGCAGTCCGGCAATATTCCGCAAATCGTTCCTCGAAGGCTGCGACCTCCGGCCCTTGCACAAAATGCCCGCTGCTGACGACTCTTGCCACCGCGGCGTCGATTTCCGGCTTGATTTGGCAGTATTGGGCTTTCAGATCCAGGAAAGGTATCAAGATTCAAAACCTTGGATTGGACTGACGACAATTAAACAATTAACTCGCATTATAATATTAATTCAAGCATAATTTTCAGAATATAAACAAATATTAAATAAATCTGGCCTACGAGACCTCGCTGATGAAGGCACGATCGACGGCTGCCTCGCTTCCGGCTGCGGACATGGTCCGAGCGGGTACGCCCGCCACGGTGGCACCCGGGGCAACGTCCTTTGTCACGACCGAGCCCGCGCCAACGGACGCACCCGCGCCGATCGTGACACCGCATAGAATTGTGGCGTTGGAACCGATGGAAGCCCCCTTGCCGACGTGAGTGCGCTGCAATGTCCAGTCCGAAGCTTGTTGAGGACGACCATCCGCCGTTGCCGCCTTCGGATGTTTGTCGTTCGTGAACATCACGCCATGACCGATAAATACTTCGTCCTCGATCGTGACGCCTTCGCAGATGAAACTGTGCGATGAAATTTTGCACCGCGCGCCTATCCTCGCTCCCGCCTGGATTTCGACGAAGGTTCCGATCCTGCTCTCGTCGCCGACGGTGCAGCCGTACAGATTGACCAGTTCCGGGTGAAGGATACGGACATCGCGACCAAGTTCTACGTCTCGTGTGATAGGCATATTCCGCACTCCGAATGATGTCGCAGAAACGCTATGACGCCGTCCGCGAAGGCCACAGCCCCGGCGCCATTCTCGCCAAGCCGGCTGCGGCGTAGTGAAACTGCTGCAAGAGCGGGTGTCCGGTGACCATCAGTCCCAGCCACCAACAGAGCCCAGCAACGAAGGAGGCCGACGCCAAACCTGCAACTGAGGTAAGATCTCCGGCCTCCGTGAGCGCCGTACAAATAGATACACCGGCAATCACAAGAGCCGTTACAGCTCCGCTTCTCCATAAGGTGCGTACGAATTCGGCGGGCCGAAGGCCGAGTTGTCGCCCCAGAAAATAAAATGCAACCGCTGCTTGAAATGGCAATGTGACAAGAGCGGATGCCGCAACGGCGTGCACGCCCAGAAACGATGCGCCGAAGATGACCAGAAGTGATGGTGGCAGCGAAATCAACGACGAGATCAGCGCATCCTGCACCCTTCCGCCTGCAACAAAGACCGGATAGGTCAGGCAGGCCGCGAAAAGCGCTAGGTTGCCGATACAGAGCAGTTGCACGAGCGGGACGACCTCCAGCCACGTCGGACCGAGCCAGAGCAGAATGATTGGCCGGGCCATGATGGCCATAAAGATCAAGAACGGCCACTGCACGGCCGAGAGAGACTGAATGGCCTCGAGATAAACAGCCTTGAGATCGCCGCCTGCTTTGCTTCGCCCAACAATTGCCGGCATGACGACCGGACTGATGACCTGCGTGACCAGCTTGTCGAATATCTGCGTCGAGGCGGTTGCACGGCTGTAGAGACCGACGGCGGTGAAGTCGAGCACTCTGGCCAGGAACAGCTGCGGCGCCAGGCCGTAAAACACATTCACGACGCTCACCGCGCCCGAGTAGAGGCCGAAACCGACGATCTCCCGGCAATCGACCAAGGATGGCCGCATCGCTTTAAAATCTCTCCGCCATATCAGCAGCATCACGGCCAGCACCGCGTTGCCGGCCACCCCTCCCCAGAGCGGGGCCATGTAGCTGAAGTGCGCCATTGCGAGAGCGACCGAAACGATAGCGATCGTTGTACCCGCTGCGAGGTTACAGATTGCGAGCACGCCAAACTGCATCTCACGACGGAACAATGCGGCTATGGTTCCAGAGAACGGCAGCAAGACAAGATTTAGTGCGGAAATCTCGATTCCTCGGCCCAGGCCGTCCAGCCCGAAGAGACGCGCGATCGGCTGCGCAAACACGAACAGCAGGAAAGCCGTGGCCGCCGAGATCGTGAGGGTAATCGTGAACGTGGTCTGCACGCTCGCGCGCGACAGTTCTCGCTTCTGGATCAGATAGCTTGCGCCTGCAAATTCCTGAAAGCAGGCCGCAATGATGGACGTGACGGCGTTCACGACAGCATAGATGCCAAACTCCTCGGGAGACAACAAACGGGCAAGCACGGCGGTTGCGACGAAGACCAGCAGCAGGCCGACGTAACGATCGAGCGCTGAGAACAGAATGGAGCGCTGTACCGGCCTCATTGTATCGTCTGCCATGTCGGTCAGGCTAGCTGGGCCGCCGCGCGCGTCATGCTATCGCTCTGGCGCGTTGCCGGGTTCCGTAAGGCTCCTGCAGCAATACCGGCGCACCCTGTTTTGCGATCGAGCACGATGCCGCTTCCAAAACCTCGATCACGCGGAGTCCGGAGGTGCCGCTGGAAATCGGCTGGGCACCGGTGCGTACGCAATCGACAAAATGCTCGACCTCCGTCTGTAGCGCCTCTGTGGGCGAGATATGCGGAGCCCACATGTCGCCGGCGCGATATCCGATCCGAAGTTGATGTGCATCTTCAGGAGGCGCGTCAAGCGTAATTCCCTTGTCATAGACCTTTATCTTTTCGGTCGGCTCGAGATCGTCGTAGACAATCATCTTCTTGCTGCCACCGATGAAAGTCTGACGCACCTTGACGGGCGACAGCCAATTGACGCTGACGTGGGCCACGCATGTGTTGGCAAAGAACAGCGTGATATGCGCCATATTCTCCGGCGAACCGGTGACATGGCACGAGCCGGTTGCAGAGACGGCGATCGGCGCCTCATCGAGGATATGGTGAATGATCGAGATATCGTGCACCGCCAAGTCCCAGATCACATTTACGTCCTTTTGAAACAACCCGAGACTGGCGCGCGTGCTGTCGTAATAGTAGATGTCTCCGAGTTCGCGGCTCAGCAGAAGCTCCCGAATCTTCTGGACCGCCGGCGTGTAGAGGAAGGTGTGATCGACCATGAGCGTCAGGCCACGACGATCTGCTTCGTCGATCAAACGGGTCACGAGCTCGGCGCTCGGCGCAAGCGGCTTCTCGACCAACACATGCTTTCCGGCCTTCAGCGCCGCAATTGCCAGCTCATAGTGGGTATGCACCGGCGTCGCGATAGCGATTGCATCGATGCTGGCGTCCTTGAGCAGATCTTCGTAGCGAGTGGTGGTTTCCACTGTCGGGTAAAGCTGCTTGATCGCGCCAAGCCTGCCCGGGTGCAGGTCGCTCACGCTGACGACGCGGGTGGCAGGGTTGATCGAGAAATTGCGAACGAGATTGGGCCCCCAATAGCCGTACCCCACGACGCCGATTCCCAGTTGACTATCTCGCATGCTAACCTCGATTCATTCAGAGGATACGCCTCTAGCCATCCTCTCGCTGACGGTCACATCACGTTGGGCGTCAAGTCCGCGCCGGCATATCCTGCCATATGCCTCGTGTATCTATGACGTCGAGATGCCGACGCTCCGACAGGGGCACCATCTTGAATTCGTCATGATCGACCAGGAGGACCGCGATCTCGCAGCTGCGCAGAGCCTCATCGATGTTCACGAAAGCGACACGGTGGTCGGCCAACTGAGGCGGCAGACGGCGAAGGTTCGGCTCGACGACCTTGACTCGCTCTCCGTACTTTGCCGCGAGATGCGTGGCTATCTCCATGGCGGGACTTTCACGCAAATCGTCGACATTGGCCTTGAAGGTCAATCCACAACAAGCAACGTTTGCATAGGGATGCTCGTCGATCAGCGCCTCTGTACGTTCGATGATGTTCTGAGTTTTGGCATTGTTGACTTCCCGGCTTGTCCGCATCACCCGAGCGAGGTCTGGTGCGGAGTCGATGATGAACCAGGGATCGACCGCAATGCAGTGCCCGCCGACTCCCGGTCCCGGCCGCAATACGTTTACGCGAGGATGGCGGTTGGCGATGTCGATCACCTCCCAGACATTGATGTCGAACCTCTCGCAAATCAGCGAGAGTTCGTTCGCGAATGCTATGTTGGTATCGCGGAAGGCGTTTTCCGTCAGCTTGACCAACTCGGCTGCGCGCGCCGTGGTCCCGACGCAGGCTCCGCGAACAAACATCTTGTAGAAGCGTTGAGCACGCCGCGTGCAGGTTGGCGTAATTCCCCCGATGCACCTGTCGTTGTTGATAAGCTCGGTCAGGATCCGTCCCGGCAACACGCGTTCTGGACAGTAGGCGACGTAAATCGCTCCGTCTTCCTTGCCGTTGACGCCTATGTGCAGATCTGTCCTGCGCTCGACGATCCGCTTTGCTATCGCCTCGGTAGTCCCGATCGGCGACGTCGACTCGAGGATGACGAGATTGCCGGGCGCAAGGATGTCGACGATTTGATCGACTGCCGCATTGACGCTTGAAAGGTCTGGACGGTTTTCGCGATCGATCGGCGTCGGCACTGCTATGATGAAGACGTCGGCAGGCTGCGGCTTGGTCGAGGTCGTCAGGGCACCGCTCGACACGACCTTGGACACGAGACCATCGAGATCTGGCTCTGCAATGTGAATTTTTCCGGATGCGACCGTATCGACGATACGCTCATTGGTGTCGATACCGGTCACCTGCAGTCCCCGGCTCGCTATCAGCGCTGCGGTCGGGAGCCCGATATAGCCAAGTCCAACGACATTGATCTTCTGAAATTCAGGCATCAAGAAGCACCTTCACGATACGCTCGCTCGCGTGCCCGTCACCAAACGGATTATGCGAACGGGCCATGGCGGCATAAGTCTCGTCATCGTCGAGTAGGCGAAATGTCTCGGCAACGATCTTGTCGTAGTTCGCACCGACCAGGCGCGCCGTCCCAGCCTCCACCCCCTCGGGACGCTCGGTCGTATCGCGCATCACCAGGACTGGTTTGCCGAAGGTGGGGGCCTCCTCCTGGACGCCACCTGAATCCGTCAGGACCAGATGGGACAAGGAGAGAAGGCTCACGAAGTCCGTGTATTCCTGAGGTGCGATGAGGACGACCCTCGGGTGATCCGACAACCGGGACGCAAACAAGTCGCGGACATTCGGATTCGGATGCACGGGGAGCACCACAGCAACATCTTCCCTGCGCAGGATCGTTTCCAACGCGTTCACGATGTTGACGACACCGCCGCCGAAATTCTCCCGGCGGTGGCAAGTCACCAGAATGATGCGTCGATTGCCGTGGCGCTTCTTAATGCCGTCCCAGCGGCTCGAGAGCCCCGGATCGGATTCGACCATGGCTTTCACGAGGATGAGCGCGTCCACCACCGTGTTGCCGGTGACGTGGATTCTGTCGTCCGAGACGTTTTCAGAGCGTAGCGCGCGTGCCGCGCGCTCTGTCGGCGCAAAATGTTGATCTGCGATCGAGCCGACGATCTTGCGGTTCACCTCCTCCGGCCACGGAGCGAAGATGTCGCCGCTGCGCAGTCCCGCCTCGATGTGCGAAACGGGTATCCGGTGGTAATAGGACGCCAGCGCACCGGCCATGGCAGTCGCCGTGTCGCCCTGGACGATAACCCTGGTGGGCTTCACCTTGTCGAGGAGCTGACCGATTTCTCCGAGCAACCGGGCGGTCAGATGATCCAGCGTCTGATTGGCCGTCATGACGTTCAGATCAAAATCCGGAACTACCTTGGCGAGCTTGAGCACCTGATCGAGCAGCTGCCGATGCTGTGCTGTCGCACAGATCGTTAACGAAATGTCCTTGCGATTCTCGGCCTTGAGTCGGTTGATGACCGGAAAGAGCTTGATTGCTTCCGGCCGGGTTCCCAAAAGGATGAAAAAATGCTTGCGCACGTCTCACCCTCCGATCCGACTCGGGCCCGGCGGCACGGCGCCCGGCGTGCCAAATGTATGCTCTATTGCTTGCTTGACGAGCGCTTGCACCAGGATGCCCGCAAACAATGTGTTCGTCGTGGCGTATCGCCACCACATCCGCCCGGGCTCTTGATAGATGCGGTAGAGCCATTCGAGGCCCAGCTTCTGAATCCGTACCGGCGCGCGCCGAACGGTGCCTGCGAGGATATCGAACGCACCGCCCACGCCCATGATAAAGGGTACGCCGAGCTCGTCACGATGGGCAGCGAGAAAGCGTTCCTTCCGTGGTGTCGGCATGCCAATGAAGAGACAGTCGGCCGCGCTGGACTGGATGTCCCGAACGACGTCAATCTCCTGCTCCGGCTTGAAGTAACCGTCGTGCCAGCCCGCGAAGACGAGTGAGGGACATCTCTCTCGCGCGCGTTGCATGGCCTGGTGCAGGACGGCGGGCGTGGCTCCCAGGAAATATGGTTTGCAGCCCTCCCGCGCACATACCACGAGCAACTCGGTCAGGAGATCGACACCGGCGACTCGCGAAGCGGCCGGAAGCCCCAGGGCCCGGGCCCCCCAGAGAATCCCCATGCCGTCGATGCTGACGATGTCGCTGTTGGCGACATCGGCCGCCAGCACAGGATCGGACCGCATATTGACGAATTTGGCGACGTTCAACGCCACATGTTGCAGCCGCCGGCGGCTGCGCATGGCGCCGCGCGCAATCTCGACGGTCTCCGCCATCGTCAGCAGATCGATAGGGCACGCCAGGAACGATGCACGCATTTGAATCGACCTCCAAAAATGCAATTTTGTTTATGTTGCATTTAAGATTATTATATCGATAATATTGGACTAATATTTAATTGCAAGGATTAAATGCGCGGCTTTCTGCCTGGAAATGAGCGCTACTGCGCCGGGCGCGCGTATGGCAGGCCAGGGCAATTAAATAGGGACATTTCAAATGATCTCAGTCATTATTCCCCACCTCAATCAGGCCGACGCCCTGGAAGCCTGTTTGCGAAGCCTGGATGCGCAGACCCTGTCCCGGGACTTGTTCGAGGTCATCGTGGTGGACAACGGCTCGGCGATGCCCCCGATGGACGTCATTGCCGGCCATTCCGGCGTAAGGCTGGAGCACGAGCCGCATCCCGGCCCGGGTCCGGCGCGAAACGCAGGCGCGGCCTGTGCGAGAGGCGACATTCTCGCTTTTGTGGATGCCGACTGCCGGGCTCATCCGGACTGGCTGACCGCGATCCATAAGGCGTTCCAGCAAGCCGGACCGGCGACGATCCTTGGCGGAGAGGTTCGCATCAGGCCTGCCGTCGAAGGGCGTTTCACCGCGATTGAGGCCTATGAAAGCGTTTTTGGCTTTCGCAATCGCTTGTACGTCACGAGGCACGGCTACTCCGTCACGGCAAATCTCGCGGTTCGCCGCGCCGACTTTGCGAGGATCGGACCTTTCCCGGGCATTCAGTTCGCGGAAGATATGCAATGGGGACAAATGGCTATCCACGCCGGCTGCGAATTTCGCTACGTTCCCGAGATGGTCGTGTTTCACCCTGCGCGGCGCTCTCTTCGAGAGCTCTATGCGAAGTGGGATCGCCAAATCACGCACTACCGCAACACGGCGCAGGCCGCGCGCGGTTGGCAGTTGCGCTGGTTTGCCACGGCCCTGCTCGTCCTCGCATCGCCGGCGGTTGGCGCCATCACCGTGCTGACGAGCGGACGCCTCCATGGGATGAGCGCGCGCCTCAAAGCGATTGCCGTTCTCTGCGCGGTTCGCAGCCATCGAACGACCAAGATGCTGGCCCTGCTTTGGAGAGAGGGCACGGTCGTCTGGAATCGCTAGCCGATCGCGCTGCCGTTGCCCTGCGGCTCGCCGCCAGGCGGGCAAGCTGACTGTTCGAACGCGACGTTGTGGCTGAGATCGCGCAAGTCGGTACGCCGGCCGAATGACCACAAAATCCAGCCGAGTTCGTAGCTGCGACACTCCAGTCGAACACCCACATCCGCGCTGTCGATCAGCTCCCCCCCGTTCTCGCGCCAGGCGTTCTTGACCGCACGCAATACGCGCGGCGCCTTGGTCGTCAATTCACCCTTGCGGATCTGCGAACGGATCGTCAGGTTCAGTTCAGGCACGAGCATGCTCCGGCCCAGCTGGTTGTGACCGAGTACCCAGTTGAATCCCCTGACCAGGGCATCCCGCGCTCCCCGTTGTCCAAAGCGCTCGGCCCATTCCAGCAGCGCCGGGGCCATTCCATACTGATGGACCGAATAGATTTCGTAGAAATCGAGGATGCGGCCGCTCATCGCATCGAAGAACCACGGCCATTCGCCTTGGGGCCCTTGAAGTGCAATCAGATTGCGCACGCAAGTATCGGCCATGACGAGCGCGGACGCATCGCCGGTGAATTCGCCGTACTGATAGCAGGCGATGGAGAGATATGTTTGCGTCGCAAACGACGCGAAACGGCGACGGAAACCGGACGGTGCGTCGAAGAACAATCCGGACTCGCCATGGAACCGTTCCTTCAGGAAGCGGTAGAGCGAGCCTGCGAAGCATAGCCACTCCTTCTCGCCTGCCCTCGCCTGCGCAATCACTCCCGTCAGCAGCATGCCCAGATCCTGCGCCCGAAAAGCCTGCCACTGCGACTGATCCGAGAGAACGGCTCTCACCTCGCGCTTGACCTGCATCGGAATCGGGAGGCGGAGCTCCGCGGCGGCCCACAACGCCATGCCGAACGCATATTTGCGTACGGGTAGCGCAGTAAGCCTCACGGCATTTCGGTAGAATATGTCCGGGAGGTCAATATCAGCCGGAAGTTCCGCGACCCGCGACATCCCAAGCAAGACGTTGAGAGTATAAAACACGTCACTATGGGGTAGCGACTCGTTCGGCGAAGCGCGCCCGTCGAGGTGATAAATATGCGACCAACGACGCTCTGCAGGCAGCCAGCAGCGTTCAAGCCCCTTGAGCGCATAGTTCACCAGGGGCGAGTTTGATGCAGGCACCTTGGTTGCAGCGGGCACTATGAGCTTCACACCAGAATTCGGACTGATCATCATTGCCAGCACCATTGTAAACTCGGTTCAGTACTCCCGGATGCTTTCATCCAGGCCGCGAAGCAGAGGATAGAGGAAATATGAAATCACCGTTCGCTGTCCGACCTTCATCTCGGCGGTAACAGCCATACCGGGGATCAACTGAACGCGTTCGGACGGCAGCCGAAGGTGCGTGTCCCGCAGATCGATCAGTACGCGGTAATAGGGAGCTGATGACCTGCGCACACCTTCGGCCTTCGCCTCTGGCGAGAACGAGTCCTGACTAATGACTCCGACCTCGCCAGTAGCGGTGCCGTACTTCTGAAATGGAAATGCCTCGAACTTCACTCGTACGGCCTGCCCGACCGCCACCTGTCCGATATCCCTCCCCTCCACGTTGACCTCCACCCGGAGCGCCTCGTCCCGAGGGACCAGCACAAACATCGTCTCGGCCTCGCGGATCACCGAACCTACCGTCCGATTGGCAATGTCGAGCACCACCGCATCCGCCGGTGCATTCAGCACGATCAGTTGTCGGCGGAGCTCCGCCTTTTTGAGCTCTTCGGCAGTGCCGTCGCGCTTTGGCAACGTCTCGACGAGTTCCTGATAGGCGGCGCGGCGAAACTCGGCCGCGAACACCTTCTGGTCTGCACGGGCCTTCTCCAGGCGATGCGTGTTGTCGATGATGCTGCCACGGACTCGCGCCAGGTTGCTTTCGACCTCCAGCCGCGCATCCCGTGATAGCAGGAAGTTCAATCTTGAACCGACCTCCTTGGCCATCAACGTATTTCGCATGGCTTCAATGGACTGCATCGTGTCCAGTCGCTGGGCGAGGACCAGCTCCTCGCTCTGAGCCGTTTTTAGATTGGCCTCGGCGGACGCAATCTGCGCGTCATAATTCTGGATTTGAAGGTCGAAGGCCGCCTTCCTCTGGAGGAATAGCCTTCTCTGCAACGCCTGGTCGGCGTTCGCCGTCCCATCGACGCCGTAGTCCGTGCCGTCCAACTCGGCTCGAAGCCGGCCGATGGAGGCGTCGAGACCCGCCAGGCGGCCGCGCAGTTGGGCAAGATCAGCTTGAGAGAATGTCGGATCGAGAACCGCAAGCACGTCACCGCGATTAACGGCTTCGCCGGCCCTGACCCGTATCTCCCGAATGACCGAGGTTTCCAGCGGCTGTACAACCAGGTTGGGATGCGTCGTGATCAACTTGCCCTGCGCAGTCACAATCATGTCAACGCGAGACACGCATGCGAATGTGACCGCCGCAGCGATCAGGGCGACGACACAATAGAGCGTGATTCGTCCCACACGCGGCGGCGTCAGCTGCTCGATCTCGGCTGCGTCTGACTGAAATTGCGCGACAATGCGAGAACCTGCGGGCGCGGACCTCAAGAGCCGGCGTCTCGTCAGTGAACGGGACGGAAGCCCGGATCTACCCGAGGCCGCCTCAGCTCTGGTCTTTTCAGCCGCACTCATGCGATCTGCCTCGTCTGCTGATTCCAGAGATGCCTGTAGAAGGTGCACTTCGACAGCAGTGCATCGTGACGATCCACATCGACGATCCGTCCACGGTCGATCACCAAAATCTGGCTTGCGTCCGACAGCATCGAAAGCCGGTGCGATACGATGATGACGGTCCGTCCCTCGGCGATACGTCGCAGATTGCGCCGAATGATCGCCTCGCTCTCGGAATCCAGCGCGCTGGTGGCCTCATCGAGGATCAGAATGCGCGGGTTGACGATCAAGGCCCGCGCGATGGCGAGCCGCTGCTTTTGTCCGCCTGACAGGTTCGATGCCTGCTCCTCGAGCATGGTATCGAACCCCCTCGGCAGCCGCTCAATGAACTCGTCGGCGCCGGCGAGCTGAGCCGCCCGGACGACCTCCTCGAATGTGGCGTCGCGCCTCATGCAGGCGATATTTTCGCGCACTGTGCCTCGGAACAAGAAATTGTCCTGGAGCACGATCCCGAGATTCCGCCGCAGATGGGCGAGATCGATCTCGCGCGAATCGTGACCGTCGATGCGCACCAATCCCTGCTGCACCGGATACATTCCCGCGACTAGGCGTGTCAGCGTCGTCTTGCCCGAACCGCTCCGGCCGACAATTCCGAAGATCGAGCCGGGAGCGATCGAGAACGACACGTCGTCCAACGCCGGCGTTCCCTCGCCATAGCCAAAGGTGACGTTTTCAAACTCGATCTGCCCGGCGAAGTCGGGCCGCAGGCCCTCACGCCGACCGTCGCGTTCCAGCTCCCTGTTCATGACCTCGCCGAGCATGTTAACGGCCAGCGCAACCTCTTGGTATTCGTGCACCATGGTCACCATCTGCACCAGCGGCCCCGAAACGCGCCCCGCCAGCATGTTGAAGGCGACAAGAGCGCCGATCGTCATCTCGCCGCCGAAGACGTCGAGCGCGCCAAGTGCGACGATGCCGAGCGTCATCATCTTCTCGAGGAAACCGGTCAAGGCCTGAGCGCCCGCCGAGATTTTTTCAACGCCAAACCGCATCGATACCGACTGCGCGCAGCGATCGTCCCATGTCCTGTTCTGGCCGGGCTCCATGGCCAATGATTTCACGGTGCGCATTCCGTGCACAGTCTCGACCAGGAAGGCCTGGCGGCTGGCCTCGGCCTGATACAGCTGGTAGAGTCGTCGTCGAAACGGTCCTATCAAAATGGCAATCACGCTCGCGCTGATCACGGTGAAGGCCAGCACGACGCATGTCAGCTTGACGCTGTAGAGCGCCAGAACCGGCAGGAAGACGAGCAACGAAAGCGCGTCCAAGGCGGTCAGGAACAGTCGGCCGGTCAGGAATTCACGGATCCGGCCGGCTTGCTGCATGTGCTTCACCAACACGCCGGCCGAGATGCGCTCGAAGAAAGTTACCGGAAGTCCCAAAAGATGCCGAAACGTCCTGGTCGCGACCCGGATGTCGATCTTGTTCGTGGCATAGAGCAGCAGATAGCGCCGCAAGAAGCTGAAGACCGCGTCGAAGCAGAGCGCTAGGATCGCGCCGGCCGAGAGCACGTAGAGTGTCGTGAGGCTCTCGTGGACAAGAACTTTGTCGATGACGAGCTGAAAGAAGATCGGAAGCGCCAGCCCCAGCGCATAGAGGAACACCGCAGCAATTGCGACGTCGGAAAACAGCCGCCACTCCCGCAGCATTTCGGGTACGAACCAGCGCAGCCCAAAGGGCCTCTGGCCCTGCGATGGAGAGCTCTCGCGCTTGAACAGAACGACCTTTCCCGACCACATGGCGCAAAAGCGGTCCGCATCGACCAGCAGGTGCTCTCCCCTCCGCTCCGCCAGAGGATCGAAGACCGTTACAGCATCGCACTCCGGCCCGACGCCGACCACGAGGACCCAGTTCAGGTTCGAGAGCTGGACAAGAGCCGGATAGGCTTCGCCGAGCTGGCATATCGCCTTCCAATCAAGCTGCGCCGTGCGGGCGCGAAGGCCCGCATCATGAGCCATGCGCAGCAGGAGATCGGTCGAGATGCCGGTCTCGTCGACGGCATAGGCGTGCCGAAGCCGATCGGAAGGCAGATCGATGCCGTGATGTGCTGCGATCCTTGACAGGCATTCGAGGGCGGTTTGAGCAGCCCGACGCGGCTCGTCCTCCGACGAAGGCGGTCCCGGTTCGAACCTCTCGATTTCAACGGAAGTTGGTTGAGACATTGGGAGATCGTGGATTGTCAGAAACTGACGAGGCAGGTTCGACTCGCGCGCTCGTCTGTGGCGCGACCATCGGCGCCTTGGGCCGAGAGCGCTGGACGACGCCCGCATCGACCAGACCCTGAAGCGCGTTCTGCATCACCTCCACAGAGTTCGCGAACGACTCCGCAGAAAAGATCAGCCTTTGCCGAAAGACCTTCTTGGGCGCGTTGTTGGCGTCACGTTCCGTGGGCGAGAGGCTGACCAGGTCCACCCGCACGATCGACCCGCCAATTGTGACCTCGTCAATCCCGTCTGTATAGAGCTCTGTATGCATCAGCCTGCTTCCCTATTTCGGTTGAGATGGATGGCCTAGTCTGCTCGTGTCATTCGGGCGTTTTGCTATGACGCGAAGGCAATGATGCAGATGGATACCTGAAAACGATATCGGTCCACCGATACCTGTTCGTTCGGGCTCCACCGCGTTGCGACCTTGGCGCCAGCCCCGCAGACGCCGCGGCGGCAGTCCGGCCACGCCATATGAGAGCCGTTCATATGTGGCGCCGGGCGCACTCCGCACGGGTTCGGGTGGCACACGTCTCGTGAGCGCGACCGGCGACGCGATCATTCGTGATAGGCTCGACATGACCTCCTCCTTTCTTGTCTATGCAGCGAGCTGCGGCCTGAAGAGAACGTCGACCGCATAGCTGGTCGCCCCGAAGGTGTTGGTCGGAAATAGGCTGCCGGAGCCGTACGCGTAGACGCCGTTGCCCCCGCTCGATGAGGATGACGGAGCCGTCAGCGGTCCGTTCGTCACCGCATTGGCAAACAGGTTTGGATCGTCCGAATAGTTGCCCGCAGTGTGGTAGGAGGCGATGTAAGTCGTCCCTGCCGTGATCGTGACGGGCGTCGCGAAGTTGACCTGTTGCCAGCCGCTCGTCGTCTCGTTGGTGAAGGTGGCGGTGGCCAGCAGGGTCCCTGAGCTGCTCCAGAGATCGGCCACGTGCTGGCCCGTGTTGGACGGCCCCTTGTAGAAGCGCAGGCCGACAATGTCGCCCGAAGTTGACGCCTGGAACTTCATGCCAAGCTCCACCGGATTCGGATCATTCACCGTCACCACGCTGGGTGTAGGATTGGAGCTGAAAAGGCTTACGGTGGTTGCTGAAGGCGCATGAACAGTTACGCTCACACCGGCGGTTGCTGAACCGCCCCGACCGTCGGAAATGGCGTAGTTGAACGATGCCGGCCCGGTATATCCGTTGGCGGGAGTGAACGTCACCGTATTGTTCTGGGCACTGAAATTGACGGTGCCGTTGACGGCCCCGCTGACGCCCGTGATCGACAGGGCATCCCCGTTCGGATCAGTATCGTTTGCGAGGAGCGCCGCCCCGGAAATGCTGAGCGGTACGTTTTGGGTGGCATCGAAGCCGCTGTCGTTGCTGGCGATCGGCGGCTGGTTCGTGCCACCACTCGAATTGCTGAACAAGACGTCGACCCAATAATTGGTCGCGCTGAATGTGCTGGTCGGAAACAAATTGCCCGTTCCGTAGGTGTAGACACCATTGTTGCTTGCGGAGGCCGTGAGTGGGCCGTTCGTGCGCGCCGTGGTGAAGTAGTTAGGCGTATCGGCGTAGTGGCCGTTGCTGTGGAAGCTCGCGACGTAGGTGGTTCCGGCGGCGATCGCTACCGGGCTATTGAATGTGAGGGTTTGCCAACCGCTGCTGCTCTCGTTGGAGAAGGTCGCGCTCGCGAGGAGCGTTCCCGTGCTACTCCACAGTGAGCCGGTATGAGTGCCGGTGTCGTTCGCACTCTTGTAGTACTTGATCCCGCTAATCGTGCCGGCCGCCGAGGACGTAAACCGCACGCCAAGATTGACCTGAGATGTGTCGGACGCCGACAGCACCGAGGGCGTATCGGAAGCGGAGAACAAGCTGACCGTCGAGGAGGCCGTGCCCACCGCGATATTGAACGTCTCGCTGGCCGTGAGGCCGCCGAGATCGGTCCCGATGGCCTTCACGCCGAGCGTGCCGACATCAGCCGACGTCGGCGTGCCACTGAAGGTCCGGGTCGAAGCGTTGAAGGCCAGCCAGGCGGGAAGTGCCGAGCCGTCGGCCGCACTTGCCGTATAGGCGAGCGAATCCCCGGAATCGACGTCGGTGAAGGTGCCGGCTGGCAGCGTCAGCGAGAAGGCCGAACCAACCGTGGCAGTCTGGTTGCTGGTTTGGGCCGCCAGGACCGGCGCATCATTGGCGCCATGAATGGTAATTGTGAGCGTTGTCGAGGATGTCGCCCCGGCGGCATCACGCATCGTGTAATTGAAGGCGTCTGTCAGCACGTTGGACGCAAGCCGCAGGGCCTGCACCGCAGCATCAGTCTCATTGACCGTATAGGTGAAGGCGCCTGACGCGTTGAGCACGAGGCTTCCGTGCGCGCCGTTCAGCGCCGAGCCGAGCGCGCCGGAGGTCGAACCGAAGCTGACCGCAGTCACGGTCTCGGTATCGCCGGCGTCAGGATCGGTGTCGTTGGTCAGCACGTTTCCCGCGGCAGAGGAACCGCCGGTGCCGTTGTTGACACCGCCCTTCTCGGTGGCATCGCCCGTGTCGGCGACCGCCGTCGGCGGCGTGTTCGGAGTCGTCGTCACGGTGATATTGAACATTTCGCTTGCAGCAAGGCTGCCGAGATCGGTCGCGGTTGCCTTCACGCCGAGCGTGCCGACATCGGCCGACGATGGCGTACCGCTGAAGGTTCGGGTTGATGCGTTGAAGGTCAGCCAGGCGGGAAGCGCCGAGCCGTTGGCCGCTGTCGCGGCGTAAGTGAGCGAATCGCCGGAATCGACGTCGTTGAAGGTGCCGCCAGGTAGCGTCAGCGAGAAGGCCGACCCAACCGTTGCGGTCTGGTTGCCGGTTTGGATCGCTAGGACTGGCGCATCGTTGGCACCATGAATGGTGATTGTGATCGTGGTCGAGGATGTCGCACCGGCGGCATCACGCATCGTGTAATTGAAGACGTCCGTCAGCGTGTTGCTCACAAGCCGCAGGGCCTGGACGGCAGGATCCGTCTCATTGACCGTATAGGTGAAGGCGCCTGAAGCGTTGAGCACGAGGCTTCCGTGCGCGCCGTTCAGCGCCGATCCGAGCGTGCCCGAGGTCGAGCCGAAGCTGACCGCAGTCACGGTCTTGGTGTCGCCGGCGTTGGAATCGGTATCGTTGGTCAGCACGTTTCCCGCGGCAGACGAACCGCCGGTGCCGTTGTTGACACCGCCCTTCTCGGTGGCGTCGCCCGTGTCGGCGACCGCCGTCGGCGGTGTGTTGGTGCTCGCGGATCCGTTGAAAACGACGTCGACAAAGTAGTTCGTTGCCTTGAAGACGTTGGTCGGGAATATGGCTCCGGTTCCGTAGCCATACACGCCATTTCCCGTGGCGGGGGCGCTCAGCTGGCCATTCGAGATCGATGTGGTGAAATAGTTCTGAGTGTCCGAATAATTGCCGTTGGTGTGGTAGGAAGCGACATAGGTCGTGCCCGCGGTAATGGCTATCGGGCTCGAGAAACTGACCTGCTGCCAACCGCTGGCGGTCTCACTCGCGAAGGTCGCCGTGCCGAGCAGCGTTCCCGTCGAACTCCAGAGATGCGCGACGTGGGTACCTGTGTTCAGCGAGCCCTTGTAGAAGCGCAGGCCCGTTATGGTCCCGTTGACCGACGCGCTGAACTTGAGGCCCACCTCGACCGAGCTTGGGTCGCCCGAGTTGGCGACGCTCGGCGTGTCGTTGGTGCCGAACAGGCTCTGGGCGGATAACGGATAGCCGACATTGAGGAAGACCTGGCCCGTTCCGCTGGCGCCCGCGGAGTCCGTGATCGTGTAAGCGAACTGTGCCGCTCCCGCGTAGTTTGCGGCCGGATTAAATGTCACCGTCTGGGTCTGGACATTGTAACTTACGGCGCCGTTAGCCGGATTACTCACGCCACTGATCGAAAAGGACAGACCGGCCGGATCCGTATCATTGGCGAGCAGCGCGGATGCCGGGATGTTCAGCACACCGTTCTGCGTGACCGTGAACCCGCTGTCATTGTTGGCCTGCGGCAGCTGGCTCGTATCCCTGAAGACGACATCGACCCAGTAATTGTCACCATCTGCCATCGAAATATTGGACGGGAAAAGCGGTCCGGTGCCGTACGCATAGACGCCGTTCAGGCCGCTCCCCGTTGCTGTCAATGAGCCGTTGGTGTGACCTGGGTTGTCGAAATAGAAATCGGTCGTGGAATAGTGACCGGTGTTGGTGTGATACGAGGCGACGTAGGTCACCCCCGCTTGTATGTGAACGGGCGTGGTGAAATTGACCTGTTGCCAGCCGCTTCCTGTTTCGTTGGTGAATGTCGCGCTTGCGAGTAGCGTCCCGTTCGCCGTCCAGAGATCGCCGAGATGCGTTCCCGTGTTCTGGGTGCTCTTATAGAACCGGATGCCTGTGATATCACCGGCCGTGGCGGCAACGAACTTGACTCCCAGCTCCACGGCAGCATTGTCCGGCGTATTGACGACTGCCGGCGTGTCCGTGGGACTGAAGATCGTCAGGTTCGAAGAGGGCGTCACCGTGTAGGCAACGCCCGCGCCCGGGACTTCGAGGTTTAAGCTATCGTCGACGGCCCTGCTCCGGACCTTCAACTGCCCCGGCGCGCCCGCAGCGAATGTATAGGTCCAAGTGACGTTCGGTGCTCCGACGGTGCTGCTGGCCGGATGCCAAGTGGTGCCACCGTCCGATGACACTTCGACACCACCGATGACGCCGCCAGCGTCACTTGCTGTTCCGGTTACAGTGATGCGCTGGCCCTCCACGATGCTCGTCGCGGAGAGATTGGTGATCGTGGAGGTCGGGGTCGTGTGATCGGTCGATTGGCTCGCAATCACCAGACTGGCCTGCAGCGTCGCGGGCTGGACGCCCATGTCAGCGAACAGATTGACCATGGCCTGCTGGACGTTCCGATCGATCGGCGTATCCGGGGCGATGTTGTACTGGTCATGATCCGATGCAAGACCCCAGGACCAGAACACGGTGCCAGCGCTAAAAACAAGCGCGCCACTCACGGGATCTCGAAACTCCACCAGATTGTGAGTAGCTGTCCCATTGCCGGTCGTGTTGCCGTAATCGAGCAAGTATTTTGTGGTTTGCAGAGTGGTTGAGGAAACATCTACCAGACCGGCGGGGCGGAAGCCGTTATCCGGTGACGAATCCCATTCATAGCCGAGCAGGTTCGGCGTCAGGGACGCAGTCTGGCCTTGAGCCGTTCCCGCGATCGGCGCATTGCGCCAAAGCCTCAACTGCGTCATTCCGTATGGGATCTTGATCGTGCCGTAGGAATCCCCGTCCACCTGGAAGACCGTTCCGGTCAGCGCATTGGATGGAATGCCCGACATGCCTCCGGTCGACGCAAAGCGTGCGTCCATGAATGTTCCGGTCGCCGTGCCTGTCGGGTCGATCAATTGGTTGGCATGGGTATCCTTGTACGAGATCAAGGTCCGGTTAGCCGTATGGCTGGGATCGATGCTGGCTGCCAGCCTCGTCTGCCAATACACCTCGTTGCCGCTCAAAAACGTCAGATCGACACCGGCATGGCCGGCGGCCTGGACGTTGGCGAACTGGCTGTCGGTCCAGTATTCGTCGTGCCCCACGTCCATGTAGATCTGATGATTGAGCAGCAGCGATCCGTTGGTGGCCGCATCGATGCCAGAAATGTAGGAGACGTCGTATCCGTTCTGCTCGAGCCAGTAAATTGCCGGATATTCCGCCGAGAAGACCATGTCATTAGACGAGCTCCCGAGCCCGCCGTCACGCGTGGTGATTGGACGATTGTAGCTTACGGCATAAGCGGAGCCGTTGACGCCAGGTCCGCTGCCCGCGTAGAGATTGGCGCCACCCCAAGGGTTATAGGCTTGCCAGGTCTGATCGGCCGTCTGAAATACGATTGCGCTTTGTGACGCATCATTTCGGACCACAAACGGAATTTGAAACACCTGCGTTCCGTCGATGACGTTGGCGATGTACACGCCAGAAACCGCGTCCGTCGGTACGCTCCACGAGTCGGTCACGCTCCAATTGCCGGCGTCGACGAGGCCGGTCGACGCGTCTTTCAAGGGATTCGGCTGCACCACTGAGGTCGCAGCCTGATGCTGCAGGCTCGTAACCAGCCTCGCACCGTTGCCGCCATAGTATCCAAGCCGATAGATATCGATGCGATAGTTGGGAGCGCCGGTCTGGTTGTTGATCTTGAATTGAACGGCCCCGCCGACATTGGTGCTTATCGCCGTGGTGAACCCCTGGATTTTCGTCGAGTCTTCACCGGGGCTAATCTGCCAAATGCTACTCGATGTGCCTTGCTTCTGATTCTCCAGCACGATCGGGTTCGTCACCGGATCCGCAATGATGGTGCCGCCCAGCCCATCGCTTGCAAAGGTCCAATTTGGGTCGTTCCCGGAGAACAGCAGGGTGACATTGCCGGCCCCGTTGCTGAAATCGACCGTGCTGATGTTTGAGCTAGGGTCGTATTGAACCGACGCTGACATCGTCGCCGTGAAGGGGAAATCCCTGAGGTCAATCAGGTTGCCAGCCGAAAGCGGTCGATCCGGCGACGAACTTCCGATCAGGCCGTGGAATTGGGCGGAGTGATCGAGAATCAGGGTGCCGACTTCCGTCTCGAACGAGACGGTTATTCCGTAAAACGAACCTTTCACGAGCTGCCCGGAGACCGAGCCTCCGATCTCGAGCGCCGATTTGTCGGAAATCGCGAAGGCGCCCGACCCGCGGACATCACCTTTAAAGTCCGCTGCGGCAGCCTCATCGCCGCCAGAACCGAGCTTGATGCTCCCGTTGTTTATGGCGTCACCTTCCACGACGAACGACGTTTTTCCCCCGAGCGCGATCGTCACACCTGCATCAACGATCAAACTGCCCACATCGACATTGGCTTTCGTTGTGACAACATAGGATCCAGGCGCGTCGATGAAGGCGCCGGACGCGGCATTCGGAATGCCCGTACTCCAGTTCGCGGCGACATTCCAATAGCCGCCGCTCGAACTTATCCAATGTGTCGTACCGGCATGCGAACGTGAAGGCGCGACCACCGCTCGCAGATCGGAGCCGGAAACGGGCCGCGGGCCGAGGCCGTTCGGGCGCGTCAGGGTGCTGGTTGTACTCCACAGCCAAGCAGCGTCTCTGCTCAAGGTCGTCCAGAGGGGCCCCCCCAGCAAGACCGCATCGATCTGGCCGAAATCACCCTCCTCCGAGAGGAGAGGCTTTGCTGCTCGATAAAAGACGCTCGCCTTTTGATTTAACATGGCCAGCCCTCGAAATTCGCAAAGAGCATTTAATTTAAAATGACAACGCCGGTCAATTAATTAAAATAAAAAATACGACATTTAAACTAGCCGTCGTCGACTGCGACCCCGGACCGCGCCCCAGGGAACCGCAGGATGTCGGTGAGATACCTGCCGTATCCGCTCTTCTCCAACGGCTGAATCAGCTCGAGAAGCTGATCTTCATCGATGTATCCCTGCCGAAAGGCGACCTCCTCGAGACAAGCCACCTTCATGCCCTGTCGCTTTTCGAGCGTCTGCACGAAGGTCCCTGCATCGATAAGCGACTCGACCGTGCCCGTATCCAACCATGCAAAGCCCCGTCCCATGCGCTCGACGTGGAGAGCGCCGGCCGCGAGATAGCGCATTTGCAGATCAGTTATCTCGAGCTCTCCCCGCTGCGAGGGCTTGACACGGCGGGCATATCGCACGACCCGGTTGTCGAAAAAATAGAGACCGGTAATGGCCCAGTTCGATGTCGGCTCTCTCGGCTTCTCCTCGATTCGCTGCGGACGGCCCGCCTCGTCGAATGTAACGACGCCGTATCGTTCGGGATCACGCACGTGATACGCGAACACGGTTGCGCCTTCCTCGCGGGCTGCGGCCTTGGCGAGCAGCTCGCTCAAGCCGCCGCCAAAAAAGATATTGTCTCCGAGCACCATTGCGACCCGATCGGTTCCGATGAAATCGGCACCCACGATGAACGCTTCCGCAAGCCCACCGGGGCGAGATTGTTCCGCATAACTGAGCCGAATTCCCCACTGACTTCCATTCCCGAGCAATCGTTCAAACTGGGCCCGATCTGCCGGGGTCGTGATCACCAGGATCTCGCGGATTCCTGCCAGCATCAGCGTCGACAGCGGGTAGTAGATCATCGGCTTGTCATAGACGGGCAACAATTGCTTGCTCACCACACGTGTGATCGGGTAGAGCCGCGTTCCGCTGCCGCCAGCCAGGACAATTCCCTTCAGCATCGGTGTCTCCTTTTCCGACAAGTTGGTCGAGACAGGTTTCGAGAGAGTGGCGCCAAGCCGGCAGTCGAATCCCAAACACGCGCTCCGCCTTGGATGAATCCAGGCGGGAGTTTAGGGGCCTGCGCGCAGCGCAGGGATACTGCTCGGTCGTGATAGCTTCCAGCGCCGGCGGCCGCACTCCACGACGGGATAAACCATCGAAGATTGCCTCGGCAAAGCCGTGCCAGCTCGTTGTTCCCTGGCCGGACACATGAAAGATGCCTGCCGCGGTGCGGCGATCATCGGTGACCGACCGCTCTGCAATCTTCAGGAGCGCTGCGGCCAGCTCCGCCGCTGATGTCGGGCTTCCGTGTTGGTCGCCGACGACCCTTACGATTGGACGCGTTTCGGCCAGCCGCAACATCGTCCGAACGAAGTTGCTGCCTGTTGCGCTGTAGATCCAAGACGACCTGACGACGGTCGCGAGCGGATGTGCCGCGAAAACGGCCGCCTCGCCGGCCAACTTTGATGCACCATATGTGTTCAACGGCGCCGGCACGTCGGCTTCGTCGTAAGCCTCGCGCTTGGCACCATCAAAGACATAATCCGTCGACAAATGCACAAATGGAATGTTTCTCTGCCATGCGACATCCGCTAACGCAGCCGCACCATCGCGGTTGATACTGAAGGCTTTTCCGACTTCAGCCTCTGCCCCATCCACAGCCGTATAAGCAGCGGCATTGATGATCATGCTAGGGGCGATGGAGGCGACCGTCCTGTCGATCCCGTCCCGGACTTCTAGGTCGAGCTCCTCACGTCCGAGGGCGATCGCAGACAGGCCGCGAAGAGCAGCGAGATCACGAAGGCAACTGCCCAATTGGCCATTTCGACCAGCAATCAGAATCGGTCGTTCGATCATGGCAACCTCAGTGTCGAGTGGCTGGGAGGCCGAGGCGCGCGCCGTCGTAGACCATATTGCGAGCCCGCGCCCACCAGGTGCCGCTGGCCAGATACCATTCCACCGTGTCGGCGAGACCTTGTTCGAAGCCTCGGCTCGGCTGCCATCCCAGCTCGCTGCGAGCTTTGGACGCATCGATTGCGTAACGCGCGTCGTGTCCCGGACGGTCCGGCACAAACGAGATCAATGATCGCCGTGCTGCCGGCCCTGGACGTAATCGATCAACCACGTCACAAATCTGGGTGACGACCTCCAGGTTCGAGCGTTCGCTGTCGCCGCCGAAATTGTACTTCTCTCCAGCTCTGCCCTCGAATAGCAGCCTGATCAGGCCGGCTGCGTGATCGTCGACATGAAGCCAATCGCGCACATTGCTGCCGTCGCCATAGACGGGCAATGACTTGTACTCCATCGCGTTGAGAATCGTCAGCGGAATGAGCTTTTCAGGGAATTGGAATGGTCCGTAATTGTTCGAACAGTTCGATACGATCACTGGCAGGCCATAGGTCTTATACCAGGCGAGCGCGAGGTGGTCCGAGGCAGCCTTGCTCGCCGAATAGGGCGAGCTCGGCCGATAAGGGGTATCTTCCCGGAAGCAGTCCACCGGCCCCAATGAACCGTAGACCTCGTCAGTCGACACGTGAATGAACCTGAACTGTCTCTGCCTCTGGCTTGGAAGCCCGTCGTAATATCGTCTAGCTGCTTCCAGCAGAGTATAGGTGCCGACGATGTTGGTATTGACGAATGTTGCCGATCCGGTAATCGACCGATCGACATGGCTCTCCGCTGCCAAGTGGATGACTGCACTTGGCTCCCACTTGTAAAACAAACGAGTGATCGCTTCCTCATCGCAAATGTCGTGCTGCTCGAATCCATAGCGGCTTGTACCGTCGATGGATGCCAGCGAGGCCAAATTGGCTGCATAGGTCAATTTGTCGACATTGACGACAGAGGCCCCGACCTCCGACACCAACTGTCGACAGACCGCAGACCCGATAAATCCCGCTCCACCGGTCACCAGGACACGCATGCCACGCCCTCTATTCAAACACTGATGCAAGCTGCTCAAAGGTCGGCAGCGCTCGATCCTTCGGTGAGAGCTGGGCCGCCGAGGCCCTCACCGGCCATTCGATCGCCAATTCGGGATCTGCCCAATAGACACCGCCGTCGTGGTCCGGGGAGTAGACCTCGTCGACCTTATAAAAGACTGTCGTTTGAGGCTCGAGCGTACAGAAGCCGTGAGCGAACCCTTTTGGAACGAGCAACTGCTCGTCACTCCCGCTATCCAGTTTGATCGAGACGTGCTTGCCGAACGTCGGCGATCGCCGCCGCAGATCGACCACCACATCGAGGATCGCTCCCCTCAGCACGCGGACCAGCTTGGCCTGCGCGAAGGGAGGCCGCTGGAAGTGCAATCCACGAACTGTCCCGACCCGTTCCGAGCAGGACTGATTGTCCTGGATGAAATCGTGAGAAATTCCCCTTTCGGCAAAATCAGAGCGGCGAAATGTCTCGCAAAAGTAGCCCCGCGCATCAGAAAAGCGCTTCGATCGGACCAGCTTGACATCCGGAATCGCCAAACTTCGCACTTCCAGCATGACCGCAAGCTCCGATACGCGGCGCTATCGCCCGGACGGTCGGCCTGATCTACCCCTTGTCTGCCCAACGGAGTAGCGCACCGGACCGGGTCCGCCTCGCTCTGTTCGCAACAAGTATCGGGTTAAATCCGGCGGCGACCCTTCACGTAATTAATTTTCCAGACAATTAATGCCCGAGCCATATTTAATTGGCAATACAAATTTTATCATATATATTATTTTAAATGCGGCCGCAGGTTCTAATGGCGCCTGCGGCCTTGTGCTCCCGCGCGATTGTCACCAGCCGAGAGAATTGTCCGATGCTTCAGACCAATACGCTCCAGACCGATGGGGCACGCCTACCCTCCGCCATGCCAATGCAATCGGATCGCCAGGACGCTGCGGGCATCGGCGAGCTCATTAAATTGGCGCTCGTCTTTATAAGGCGGCAATACCTCGTCATCATTTTCACCACCGTCCTGGCAGGTGCCGCCAGCCTGGTATACCTCCGGTTGGTCTCGCCGGCCTATACGGCGCAGGTTCAGGTCCTGTTTGAAAACCCAAGGGCGCAATTCCTCCAGAAGCAATCGCTACTCTCCGAACCACTCGTCGACGTCACTCAGATCGAAACGCAGTTGCAGATCATCAAGTCTCAGGCAACCGCTGCGGCCGTGATCAAGCAGTTGAAATTGGGCGATCATCCGGATCTCAGAGAGCCCCAGCCGCTGCAGTCCTGGCTAGTGGGCTGGCTCCGACGATGGCGATCGAATCCGTCGGAAGCTGCGCGATCTGCCACGCCAGACCAGCCCTCAGAAGCCGCCACTGCGAGCTTTCTGGATCGCCTATCTGCAGGTCGGGTCGGCTATAGTCACGTTATCGAAGTCGCCTTCACCTCGAGCGATCCAGCGCTAGCAGCGGAAATCGCGAACGCAATTGCCAAAGCCTACATCAACGATCAGCTCGAGGCGAAATTCGAAGCCAGTCGAACTGCCACAAGCTGGCTGCGGGAACGCTTACGAAACCTCGGTGAGGAGGCGCTGACCGCCGAACGTGCCGTCGAGGCTTACAAATCTCAGAACAACATCGTTTCGCCTGGTGGAAAGCCGATCGACGAGCAGCAGATCACGGAACTCAACACTCGGCTGGCTACCGCCCGCGCGCAGAGCTCCGAGGCTGCGGCCAAGCTGTCGCGCTACGAAACTCTGCTTGGCGCCGACCCGGCAAAACCATCCTCGATCGGCAATCTGGATGCTATCGGCTCCGACGCGATGAACAGTCCGATCATTACGTCGCTACGCCAGCAATATCTCGAACTCGCCAGGCGTGAGGCCGAGTTGTCGGCCCGCGTCGGGCGCGATCATCTGGCGGTCGTCAACGTCCGAAACAGGCTGCGTGAGTTTCGCGTCTCCATTATGGACGAGGTCAAGAGACTTTCTGAGATCAGTCGCAGCGAAGCCGAGCTCGCAAAGCAGCGGCAGCAAGAGATCGAAAAGCGCCTGACCGTGGCCATTGCGCAGTCGCGCCTCACGAACTCGGCGGAGCTGACGATAAGAGATTTGGAAAGTCGGGCGAAAAGCCTGCGGGCCCTCTACGACACCTTTCTTCAGCAGTACATGGGCTCGACGCAGCAGGAGACCTTCCCTATCTCGGAAACCCGGGTCATCTTCCCCGCCTCCGCCGCTCAGACCAAGAGCAAACCGAAGACGAAGGTCGTGCTGAGTTTCGGTCTTCTGGGTGGCCTCGCGCTGGGACTACTCCTCGGTTTCGTGAGAGACGTAATGGACCGCGTTTTCCGTACGTCTTCCCAACTCGAGGCCGCGCTCGAACTTCCGTGCCTGTCTCTCGTGCCAATCCTGAACTTGCCCAAGCAGCTGAGGCCGTCGGCCCGGCTTCAACAGACGCAGGAAGACTCGAGCCAGCGAGTACTTTCGACCGCTCCGGACATTCATCGCGCCGTCGTAGGCATGCCTCTTTCTCGGTACACGGAGGCCATCCGTGCGATCAAGATTGCGATCGATCATAGCCCGGCGAAGACCCCCAACCAGGTGATTGGCCTGACGTCAGCTCTCCCAAATGAGGGCAAGACCACGATTGCTGCCTCCGTGGCGCAGCTCATCGGACACAGCGGGAAGAAGGTGATCATAGTGGACTGCGATCTCCGGAATCCATCGCTCTCGGCCCGTCTCGTTCCGAAGGCAGTGGATGGCATTATTGAGGTCATGAGCGGTGATCGCCCGCTCGAGGAGGTGATATGGCGGGATCCGAGGACAAATCTTGCCGTTCTTCCGGCCGTTCAACGCGGGCCCGTGCTTCACTCGAGCGAACTTCTGTCCGACGGCTCGATATGCAAGCTCTTTGATCGACTGCGACAAAGCTATGACTATGTCATTGTAGATCTTCCGCCGCTGAGTCCGCTTGTCGACGTGCGGGTCACAGCGCCTCTGATCGATTGCTACGTTCTCGTCGTCGAGTGGGGACGCACCAAGATCGAGGTCGTTCAGCATGCGCTGCACACCGCCCCGACGATCTCGGACGCGCTGATCGGCGCAGTCCTGAACAAGACGGACATCAAGGCGATGGCGCGCTACGACACCCAGCGAAGCGACTATTACGACGACAGTCACTATGTTCGTTATGGCCTTTCAAGCTCCTGAGCGGCCTGGCGCAATGCGCTATCGCGATTTCGCATTGGACGGCCTGCCGATCTGAGCATCCTGAGGAACGCCACGCCAGAGAGGTGACGTAGTATGCTCGTCAGGTTCATGATGCTGACGCTCGTTGTGTCCGTCGCTGCGGCTTTTGCGATGCCCGAGATCCCGCAGAAGCGAGCTCTATGCTCTGCTCTTCTCGCGACCGCGGTGCTGGCAGCCGGGGTCTTCGCCTCATCCTCCGCGATCGCGAGTCTGGTACGACGGTTGGGATTCCTTCTCATCCTCATTCTCGCTGTACCGGCGATCTACATGGCCTTCCAACTCGCTCCAATTCCTATCCACGGGATCGGCAATCCGATATGGGAAACCGCGTCGGCCGCATTGAATGCCCCCCTTGCCGATCGGCTGACGGTGGACATCCGAGCAACTCTGCAGGCATTCCTGCACTACAATACGGCCGTCGCGCTCGCGCTCGTCACGGCCGTCGTCGCGCTGGACAGACAGCGCGCGTGGCAACTCCTCTCCATGCTGGTCTCGATCGCGACGATCGTTAGTGCGTACCTGCTGTTGCGGCAGTCGATTGGATCTGACGGCTTCTCGCACGGCGATACTCCTGTCCTCGCCGTGACCGGCACAGTCCCGGCAGTGCTGGGGCTCGTGCTATCCGCAGCGATGATGGCCCGTGCGTTCGAGGAACGCCGCCGTGTCAAGCAACGCTCTTTTCGAGTGGCGACGGCCCTGTCGTTCGCACTGCTCGCAACGTTTCTCTGTCTGTCGGCAATCCTCGCCAGCGGAGATGGGCCGGGAACGGCCACAGCGGCGCTGCTCGGAGTGGGAATCGTGCTCGCCGCGTTCGCGATCCAGAACTGGTTCTCTGGGGTTTGGGGTATCGCGAGCGTCCTGGCCACGGCTGCAGTGTTGTTTCTGGCGGCCTTCACCCTCATGCCAATGAGGCCTAATGCCGATCTGACAGTCGCCCTGTCCGAGCACGCCCTGGTGGCGACTGAGCGGATGTTGCAGGATTCCGGCCATGCCGGCTCCGGCGCGGGAACCTACGCGGCATTACTACCAATCCATCGCGACATTGCCGCACCGTTGTCACAAGAGCGCTCGACGGCTGCCGCGGCCATCGCAATCGAGATGGGCCGCCCCTTTCTGTACGGCGTATTGATCGTTGCGGTGCTTGGCGCCGGGGCTCTGCTCAGATGCTCCTTGCGGCGAAGGCATGACTACGTCTACGCGGCCATTGGCGCCGGCGCTGCGGCTTCGTTGGTTGTGCTGGCCTTGGTCGAGGACGGCATTCTCGAGTTCGGCGCGTCGCTGTTGGCTGCAGCGCTGTTCGGACTTGCGGTCGCCCAAAGCCAGCGTGATAAAGGCGCTGCGACCGTGCAGTCGCGTTCAACGCGGCCCGTAACCGGACTGGACAGTCCGGGCCTGGCAGGCGTGCCAATACGCTCATATGGGATTGGCAATGCATCGATGCGTATTGGATTGGGCTGCGTTGCAGTCGCGCTGATCGCGCAAACGGTCTGGCTGCTCGCTCAGCCGTCGTATCCTGGTGGTTTGCCGGTTGACGCGCTTGCCGCCAATCATCCGTCACGCCAAGCACTTCTGAGGGGGCTAGCGCCCAACTCACTGCGCAGTGATGGCGATTTGCAGTCTGGGAGACTCGCTGCTGCCCCACAGCCCGCAGCCAATGGAGCGACGGCCTCAAGACCGGAGCTCGGAGTCCATCCTGCCGCTCCGACTGTACTGGCACAGGCACTGCGGTCCTCGCCATTGCGAGGAGATCTTTGGCTCATGCTTGCGGTACTGTCGAGGGAGCAAAGGTCGGTCGAACACGACGTCGCGGCCTTGCTAAAACTCTCGTACTACACAGCCCCAAACGATCTGGCCCTGCTTCCGCTACGACTAAATGTCGCTCTCGGCGAGGCCTCTGTCGTCAACGAGCCTGAATTGCGTGAACTGGTGCAGCGCGACGTCAGGATGGCCTTTGCTAGGCAGCCCGCTCTCCGGCCCGCTCTCATTGCCGCCTATCAATCGGCGGCGGCTGATGGGAAGGCCCTTGTGGACAATCTAATTTCGGAATGGGATTCAACAGCTCTTCAAAGCATGCGCAAGGAAGTTCCGATTCCTTCGCCCGGAACGGATTTGCCTCCGCCAAACCGCGTCTCCGGCCGAGGGCCGCGGTAGTTCCCCAAGCTTGTTCCGCAGGCCGTCGGGCATAGGACAAGAGCGGCAAATGGCGTCATTTAAATGACGAGTTTTTTCTTGATATATTCAACAAATTAATAATATATTAAATATCAGTATTGAGTGCCCCATCATGAATTTCGTGAACCGACACTTCTCCGATCGAAACGATACGGCTCGTGTCAATCTCGAGCCATCGGTGTCCCCCAGGCATAAATGGCCCCTCCGGTATGACTGGATCGAGCATGCTGCCCTCTGTGCCGATGTCGCGACGATCTTGTTTGCAAGCGCGATCTCCACAATACTCTACCGGTTCCAAAGCGGGCAGATTGAGGGAGGCCACGGCAACGCATTTGGCGTGGCACTGGTCAGCGCAGCTTGCGTGGCTTCCGTGCTGAAGGCTCAGGGCCTTTATTGCCCGATTGAGCTCCTCGTCCTCAAGAACCAGATTCGGGCCGTATGTGTGACGTGGGCGTCATTGCTGCTCTTGATCTGGGCCGCGTACGGCTTTGCAATTCATCCAGGCGCATCTCAGCAAGCTGGCCCACTCTTCGCCATCCTGGGCCTGGGGTTCCTCGTAGCCGAGCGATGGGCTGTCAGGTCGCTGTTGGTAAGAGGTCTGAGCGAAAGAAGATTCGCCAGCACGAATATCATTCTAATCACCGACCAGCCGCTTTCGAAGAATGCCGGCCTGCCGGAAACCCTGGCTATGCATGGTTATTGCGTCAAGGGACGGTTCAGCCTGCCGCCGGTTGGGTTCGGTCCCGCCGGTCGCAAGCGGCTCACGTCTCGCGTAATCGACTATATTCGCAACGCCCGGCTCGACCAGGTGGTGGTCGAAGCCAGCCCGGAGCGATGGCCCGAACTGCGGGCATTTGTTGCCGAGTTGCGGGTATTGCCGTTTCCGATCATATTCGTGCCGGTCGGCACATCATCCGAATTGCTTCGGCATCCTACGCGGAATTTGGGAAGTGCCGTTTGCGTAGAATTGCAGCGCGGTCCCCTTACGCCGTTCGAGTGCGCGGGCAAGCGAATCATTGATATTCTTGGCGCGGGGCTCGCCTTGGCCATATCCGCACCATTGCTTGCGCTTGCTGCGGTCGCAATCAAGCTGGACTCTCCCGGCCCTGTGTTCTTCCGACAACAACGCTGTGGTTTTAATGGTCGGACATTCTTGATCCGCAAGTTTCGGACCATGCATGTGCTCGAGGACGGCAGCGTGATCGTTCAGGCGACCCCCGTCGACCACCGCATCACCCGCGTGGGCAAATGGCTGCGTCGAACTAGTTTCGATGAACTGCCGCAACTGCTGAACGTGCTCGAGGGCAGCATGTCGCTGGTGGGTCCACGTCCCCACGCCTTGGCCCACGACGGACAGTTTGACAAGCTCGTTCGAAACTACGCGTTTCGCCGCAGGGTCAGGCCAGGACTGACCGGATGGGCCCAGATCCACGGCTGCCGCGGCGCAACTCCCACAGCCTCCATGATCGAAGCACGTGTACAGTACGATCTCTGGTATATCGACAATTGGAGTCTTCGGCTGGATCTCGCAATCCTGTTGCGAACTCCGATGGAAGTATTGCGGGGCCGCAACGCCTACTAGGCTGCTCCGCTCAAAGCGCCGAGCTACGCCAGCCTATCGGCGTAGCGACGCTTCAGGCTCTCTGCCGAAACTTCGGAGCCGCTTCCCCTATGCGAAACTCCTCGATCCGACGGCCCGATTTCATCGCAGCAACCAACCACCGCGGCCGCTTGCCACGTCCCGACCAGGTTTCAGAAGTCTGGGGGTTGCGATATTTCGGAAGCACGCGCGGATATTTGCGCCTCTGCTTGCCGGTCGGGGAGACGCCCGACTCGCTTCTTTCGGCTAACACAGCCATCCCGCCGCCGAGAACCGCCAGGCGCTTCTCCAGCTCCTGCTTTTCCGCCTTAATCCGCTCCGACAAAATGCCGCTAATTTCCTCATGAAGCGACCATAGATCGTCGAGGGACATCGCTTCTAGTTCGAGCTTCTTGGTCGACATGTTGGCATCCTGTAGTTGCGCCCATTTAATATTGTCCCGGCCGGGTAATCAAGAACCAAGTGGTCGGCGTTAACAAAAAAAATGTGGAACCGAACGGCACGTTCGTGCTCCACATAACTGCGTCGTCAGTCCTAATCAAGACAAAAACATGAACTATCCCGCTCAATTTAATAGCGACCAAAGTAATATCACGCGCCTTACGTGCACCGACGTCTCGACTTCAGCCAGGAATGGCAAGTCAAGCTGGCCGCGGGATCAATTTGCGACGCCGCAATCTCGGCAAATATGATCGTCGCGCGAGCCCGCGTTGCGTCGTTCTTACTGAAATACGGCCATCAGCCCGCTGTAACCGGGAGCTTATGACCGCGATATCCCTCAGCGCGAGCCGTCGCAACTGGATTTGTAGCTTCAAAGCCTGGATGTCGGTCAATCCATCCGAGGGAGCGATGAACTGGCCGATGGCCGCCTGAAGGCGCCCCAAAGGGCAATCGATAACATCAAATGTTTCTCTTCGGGCTTGCAGCAAGGTTGCCTCGCCATCATTAAAATTGGTGAAAATAATCCTCGCAATAAATATTAAATAATATATTATTTATTTATTGTCGCGTCAATTTGAAAGACCAACCCTGGACCGGTCGAATATTCGGCGCTCGAAAAACGATATTGGGCGTGGAGATGACAAGGTAGTCAGGGCGTCGTCGAACGGTGACGAGAATGCTATGCATAGGCAAGATCTCGAAGCCATGGATTTTGAAGAACTATGGCTCCTCCACGAGGAGCTGACAAAGATTCTTGCTGAAAAGATCACGGCCGAAAAGCGGGAATTGGAGAAGCGCCTGGCGCAACTCAATCAACCGGAACAAGTCGGTGGGCCCGAAAGCGGGACGGCAGAGATGGGCCTAGGCCAGCCTCCCCGCCGTAAATACCCAAAGGTCGTACCGAAATACTTCAACCCCCTCAAACCGACGGAGACCTGGTCTGGGCGTGGCAAACAGCCGCGCTGGCTGGTCGCCGCGCTACAATCAGGCCACACGCTGGAGGAGTTCAGGATTCACGAGAACGGTGAAGCCTCCAACCGGAATGCTGGTGGTCAGGAGCATTGATAGCCCTGCTGCAAATGCCCGCATGCGCGAATCGTTAGATCCACGGATCCGGAAGCTGGCACTCGCTTAGGACGCGGCAATTTGAATGCGTCCGCATGGGATCTGCCGCCCTCACGAGGGAGCTTGTGGTTTAGACCTTGCCTGCGCGCACCGCGACGGCCGCCTTCAGCAGAAACTGCAGGGTTCCCACCCTCGGCAGGGACCACAATCCACGCCGGCGCGCGGCCGGTTGGATGGCGCCATTTGCCGCCTTCCGGTAGTTTCCGAGATCCAGCATCATCATTGCAAGGAGGGGCACACGTGTGGCCGGAAATCGTGCTTGCATCACCTGTCGCATGAACTGCAGACGGGGAATCAGCCGAGAGCGCGCCTCTTGTGGAATCTCGACGCCAAGCAACTCAGCAAGAGCGAACAGCTGGGTTTCAACCGCGTTCGTCATCAATTCGCCCGAGACAAGAGAGGTAAGCTCCCTCCAATCGAGGCCCTCGGCAGAATTGTTTAGATCACGCAATTCAACAAGGTGCCGCAGGTCGAGATCGCCGAGCCAATAACCATAGTCTTGAAATTGATCATGGATGATCAACATAAGCGCTCGATAAGTAGGGGTAGGGATATACACGCGTCCGCGTCCCAGCGGCGCGGGAACGCAATGGTTCAGCGGGTGCCCGAAGCGCTGGTAGAGGTACGCAGGGCCTGGAGCTGCCTGCTGCAGGTCGATGGTCCCGACATCCTGCGATCGATTCAGCTCGACGTGCCATCTCGGGCTTTCAGGAGGGGCCTGATGGTCGATATTGTAACCAATTGCGCATAGAGCGGAGACTGCCGTTCTGGCTTGGTCCGGCATTACCATAATATCCAGATCAGACATTAACCGAACGCCTCGTCGCTCCTCGGGCGCGGTCGCCAGCGTCGATGCTCCCTTGAGCATGATCGGCGTGATTCCCAGGCCGTTCATCGCAACGACGGCTTCTTCGAGCTGAGCGACGAGCCGATTGTTACGCAGCACGTTTCGGCGGTGGATCTGGCGAATATATCCGCAGACGTCCTCGGGCAGGATCGGTGCAAATTTGTCGACAAAATCGATGAGCGCCGGCGTCGTCAGCGTCTGATTTGCGAGCCCGATCACGGACGTCCAATCGACATCGACAGGTGGCATGCCTTGCAAGCAATTGCAGAGGCTCGTCAGCGCCGTGCTATGCCTTGCCATTGCATAGATCCATAAGCACGCGCCGAGCCTCCACGGCCTCGCAGTAGGTGAGTTGAAGCGATGGCGCGCCAGCGACGATCCGCTTCAAAGCGAAAAAGCCGGCCTGCGAAAGTCGCCCGTCAGCAGCAAATGCGTTCTCGATGAGCCGCTTCATCGAATCCAGTTGATCTATCGCGGTCAGTTCGGCCGGACCGCTCGCGACACGGTTCAAGAAGATGATCCAGCTTGCGGAAAAGCATTGGTGGTACGCATCCGCAATGGGTACGTATCGCACCAGAACGCCGTCGGAGCGGCAATGCGTCGCGTCGTACCGGTCGCCATGTAGTCGCGAGAGCAAGTCCCACGATCCTTCCTTGACGGTGAGAGCAAACGGGATTCCGCAGATCGCTCCGTCAGTTCCAACCAGCGCAACGTCATCGCCGGCGTACCGAAGTCCGGCGTCCACCAACTGCAGTGTGAGGGTGGACTTTCCGGCTCCCGGTTGGCCGCATAGCAATAGGCCCGCACCGTCTTTCACGAGGGAAGCGGCATGGAGGGAGAAGGTCCAGCGATTGCTTCGAATAAGTCGCTCGGTGATGTGTGCTTTGATCGTAGGGGCCAGTGCTTCGACTTGACACCTGGAGATGCTGGAGTCCTCTCCGCGCCAGAGCACTTGCTCGTCGAGCATCATTGCCTCGATCGCAATGTCGTCGCCGCCGGCGCTCTGGTCCGAAACACAAAACAGCGAGCACAGCCGTCTCAAGAGGTCCCGATTTGCGGCCCGGATCCCTATTCGGTGCCGGCCTAAATCCGCCGAGACGGCAAAATCGGTCGGCATTCGCCAATCGACCTCGAGCAACGCTCGATCGATCCATATATCTACGACCTGTCGCGTGAACTGGCGTGCCGTGTGCTCGTCAATGCCTAGCGTCCCAAGCCCCTGATGGATGTCCTCCAGAGAGGCGCCTTGCGCCAACTTACACCAGATGAATGCTCCTACTCGGTCCAGCTCAAAGATCTTCTGCCCTGTTTCGCTGAAGACCATTGATCGACCTTCCAGCAGCGCGAACACCGCATCCGCAGCCGGTCTCAACACCATCTCGGCCGACGATCTTTCCAGCACGGCTCCAACCAATGTGAAGAACTCTGCCTCGTCTTGCAGGGACGAGGCGACGACAGCGTCCGGGATGCCCTCGCCGCCCTCGGCAGCCAATGAAGATCAATCTGACCCGTCCGCGGCACGGCAATTCCCATCTGCCGGGCACAAGTCACCCAATCGGTCTCGTTTCGTAACGACAATCCGGTCAGTCATGCCACAGCTGACCGCCCTGCGCCCTCCCCTGCGGAGAAATGTTCAACACCTACTCTCAAAGAAAGCTCGCTCGCGCTCAACCGATGAGCATCCAGGAGGTACCGATAGGCTTCGCGATCGGCACTGCGTTCTCGCAGAATGCGCTCCTTCTCGCCAATATTCACCAACTCCGCGCGCATCTGGGTCAACTGCGGCGCATCGGGGGCGAGGTCGTACCCGCCAAAAGTTAAATCCCACATTGTCTCCTCCAGACGAACGAAACCTGGGCGAGCTTAGCTTAGTTGATCGGCAGCAATTAACAACGATATTTACAACGCCGCCATATAACAAAATTTATTTCATATTTGAACCACGCACAAACCATCCGTTACCAAGTCAAATCGTGGCGCGCCCCGAACCGGCGACAGGTAGTGAGGGAATAGCTGAATGTGCGCAGGGCTTGACGCTTTCCGATGTGACATCCTGCCGCGACAAGCCCGCAAAATAAATCGGCCGAAAGTCGCAAACCGGACCGACAATGCGAATTTAATTGCGCATTAAAAGAAAAACGGAGAATATTAACGGATTGCACGAGGGGGAGTGAGACCAGTGATCCGGTTGGCTGATCTGTCCGACAAGAGGAAGATATTGGCTTCATTGCGAGCGGAATATTCCGCACGAAGCCGCAGGGATTTGGACATGATAATTGTGAAGGGTCCCCCAGAAGCTTTCGGTTGAGGTCGAAGCCTCATTTCATAGGCCTGCCGGGCCAAAGCCGGCAGGATCCCAAGAATTCGCCCAGCAAGAATCCGGTCGGTTGGAGAAGCGTCGTCACGAGCAAGTTGCCCTTTGCTCGAACATCGACCCAGGTGCGATGCCCCCCCAAGTAACCCGCACCGACAAGAGCGCACTCCAGCCGACCGGCCCCTTTTATCCGGCAGATGTTTCAGGGAGCTCACATGGGTATGATTATGGTCAAGTGCCCGAAAACCGGTCGCGCGATTCCGACCGGTATCAAATCCGATCGTGAGACGTTCCTGCGAAGCATCGTGTTTTTCGGCAATACTCGTTGCCCGACTTGTCAGGCCGATCACAACTGGTTCGCTCGCGAGGCCTGGGTCGAAGAGCCAATCGTTCGGACGACGGATATCCTCGGTGCGGCTCCCTCGTGCTGATGCCAATGCCGAGGCCGTTTTAGAGAGTCCGTCCAAATTCTCTCTCTTCGAGACAGGCATTCCTGTTGCGGCGCATTAAAACGCTCGAAAATATTTCCGCGTATCGTCGTAAAGCGAACGGACGGCTCGAGGATGCATCGCTTAGACGTTATTGGCACGTCATCACAATTTTGAGCTTCCCGTCGCGGATTCGAAGGCCTGTTTGGGGGTGTGGTAGTGAGTAGTGGAGTCTGCAGCCTCGCTGTTCTGCGTCACACAACGATCGAACTCGCTAGCCTGCTGGCTCAATTGAAGCGGCTCAGGGAGAGGGTACGAGGGGCGGAAGCACGGCACTCGGTACAAAGACGGCGGTCGGCGTCGTCGCCGCACGCACGAAGGCCCCGAGCAACGAGGTATCGGACGCGCGGGATTCCCAAGCGGGTGCGTTTCTGATCACCGTCTGGCTTGATTGCAGACCAGCATGGATGCGCAAGCCTTAAGCTCTGGGACTGCGCAAGCCTCGTGTCCTGTCTATCCCGCTTCCACAAGCGCCGGCTCGGCTCGCCATGATGGATTTCTCTTGATCTCCCGGTGCGCACATGGTGCACACGCCACCTTCTAACCTCGCGCTCCAATTCCTCATGGGGGCGAGGAGCAGGGATCACCTCGCAAGTTCAATCTGTTACCGCATCTTCTTTGGCATTCTCCCCGTTATGTACTTTCGCGAAAATAGTATAGTCGCCGGTCGCACGTGATCGCCAACCGATCCATGACCGCGGGCCTTCCGGCTATCGCCAGCTGATCTGCCCAACCCTGGCCCCCACGTGGCCGATCCTGCATAGTCAGGACCGTCGGATCGAAGGCGCTGGGCATTGCACCGCTTGTTGTTGACGCCGCACCCCGGCGATATGATCGCCAGGCGCTACGCGGACGACGTCGTGGTCGGCTTCCTTGGAGCGGATGCGGAACGCTTCCTCCACGATCTGACGGAAGCATGCGGCATCGCCGACGACTCTAGCTCGGCGCGGTTGCCAGCGATCGCCCTTGCCCTCGATCGCGAATGCCAGATGCGACGCAGTTCATCCACGATCCTCTGGAGTGCTACCCGTTTCCGAGGCGGCGCGTCTGACCGGGTCGGCCGCCAGGCAGCCGGCGCTCGGATCTGACGCCCTGGTCGGCTCTGAGCGTCAAAAAAACTCATATCCAGCCGAGAATTTATGCAGTCCCGAACCGGGGGTCGATTGCCTACAGTTCGCCCGCAGCCTGCCTGTGCATGCTCCCAGCCGCCTTCTTGAGTTCGTCTCAGGCGCAGCCGAAGAGGTGGAGCTTACTTGTGGCAAAGGTGGCGGATTCAAAGGGCCGGAACTGGCTCGGACAAGCAATGGGAGATTAGGGATGAAACTGAACCGTCGTCATTTCGCGTTTGCGATCATGGCCGCCGCTGGCTTGGCGATCGCCGCGCCCGCCAGCGCAGATGTCCTGGATAACATCACCAGCAAGAAGAAGATCCGGGTTGCGACCGACCTGGGTATCCCGCCCTTCGGCATGCTGGACGGATCCCTGAAACCAACCGGCTCTGATGTCGAAGTGGCCAAAGCCCTGGCCGCTGATTGGGGTGTCGAACTCGAATTCATCAACACAACTGGCCCAACCCGTATTCCGAACATCAATACAGACAAGGCCGACGTGATCATTTCGTCCCTGTCAATCACGGAAGAGCGCAAGAAGGTCGTCGACTATACCAAACCTTATTCTTTCATCCGCACTACGGTGATCGCGCCGACGAACGACACGACCAAGTCGTGGGAAGACCTCAAGGGCAAGAGCATCGCTGTCGTCCGCACCACAGCGCAGGACGTTGCCTTGTCCGGCGAACGTGAGAAGCAGTACGGCTTCACCGTTATCCGCTTTGATGACGATGCCACTGCCATTACTGCCGCCGTCTCGGGCCAGGCGACTTATCTCGGGCTCGCGGACCCGCAGATGAGAGCCATCAATGAACGCTCCAGCAATCGCAAGTTCGAGGCCAAGCTGGTTATCAACCAGTTCCCCATCGCCATGGGAGTGAGGAAAGGCGAGACAAAACTGCTCGAAAAGCTCAACGAGTGGATCAGCACGAATGTCAAGAACGGCAAGCTGAACGGCTATTTCAAGAAGTTTCACAACATCGATATCCCGGATGAAATCCTCCAATAGCCAGACGTGTCGTCACATGGCGCGTAGGCTCATGTGACCCGGCTGGCGCATGGAGCCGGCCCGCCCCGGCCCTGGATGCGTAAGGTTTATCCGCGCAGTGCCGTTTAGCCTACATCAACAACAATAAGCACGAAGCTTATCATTGGACGTATCAATGACCCAGGAACGCATCGAAGCGGACTATCTGCTTGAGACTCCCGACGATGTGGAAAGGACTGCCGAAACCATCGCGGGGGAGCAGTCTAGTGGCACTTTTGTCCCCGTACCCGGCGAGACTCCAGAACTTCGTGAACGCGCTGCCGCGAAGGTCGTAAAGCTAGACGTCGTGAGCGAGGCAGTCGGTCGCCGTTCCCTGCCCTCCTCTGGTCCCTCCCCCGACAACGAAGGCCTCACAAGGGCCAAGCTGACCTTGTCATGGCCGCTCGCCACGCTCGGCCCTTCACTGCCGAACCTGATGTCGACGGTGGCAGGCAACCTGTTCGAACTTCGTCAAGTCAGCGGGCTTCGCATTCTCGATATCCGCCTGCCCCCTTCCTTCGCCAAGGCATACTGCGGGCCGAAGTTTGGTGCCGAAGGCACAAGACGCCTGGCAGGCGTCAAGGATCGTCCTCTGATCGGCACCATCATCAAACCCAGCGTCGGCTTCAGCCCAGGAGAAACGGCTGCCTTGGTCAAAACCCTCTGCGAGGCAGGTATCGATTTCATCAAGGATGACGAGCTACAAGCGGACGGCCCGTACTGTCCCTTCAATGACCGCGTCGCCGCCGTGATGCGCGAAATCAATTCCAACGCGGACAAGACCGGCAAGAAGGCCATGTATGCCTTCAACCTGACCGGTGATGTCGAAGAGATGAAACGGCGGCATGACGTTCTGCTGAAGCACGGCGCAACGTGCCTCATGGCCAGCCTCAATTCGGTTGGTCTCGCCGGCATGATCGAGCTCGCCAAGTTCTCGCAGTTGCCCATCCATGCCCATCGCAATGGCTGGGGCTATCTTTCGCGCTACCCGATGCTCGGGTGGTCTTTCGTCGCTTGGCACAAGATCTGGCGCCTGGCCGGCGCCGACCACATGCATGTGAATGGCCTTGCCAACAAGTTCTCGGAAGGTGACGAGAGCGTCATCGAGGCGGCACGTGCCTGCCTGACACCGATGTTCTCGGATAAGCCCTGTACCGTCATGCCGGTTTTCTCATCCGGTCAGGGCGTGAAACAGGTTCCGGGCACGCATGCGGCCCTCAATTCGACCGACCTGATTGTGACGGCCGGTGGAGGCATCATGGGGCATCCCGGTGGCCCCGGGGCCGGAGTAAGCGCCTTGCGCGAGGCCTGGGATGCTGCTTTGCAAGGTGTGCCGCAGGCCGATTATGCGCTCACCCATCCTGCCCTTCAGGCAGCAATGGATTCAGCAGTATGAGCCTGCACCGTCCCATTCTCAGTGGACCGCTCGTCGCGTTCTATGGTGACGATTTCACCGGCTCCTCCGCCGCGATGGAGGTGCTGGCGTTTGCTGGCTTGGAAACAATTCTGTTCTTGCAGCCCCCGTCCAAAGAGCGGCTACGTCAAATCGCTGGCGAGTATAGCGGAATAGGCATCGCCGGCATCGCGCGCGCTCGCAGTCCAGAATGGATGGACGAAAACTTGCCGGCTGTCTTCGACCTGCTGGACGAAGCCGGTGCGCCTATCCTCCACTACAAGCTCTGCTCGACCTTTGATTCAGCCTCTCACATCGGCAATGTCGGTCGTGCAGCCGAGATCGGCCTTCGCAAGTATCCGGGCTGGGCGCCGATGTTGGTATCGGACCCGGGGATGGGGCGTTTCCAGGCGTTCGGCAACCTGTTCGCTCATGCCAATGGCGTTGGTTACCGGCTCGACCGGCATCCCACCATGTCAGTGCATCCCGTCACGCCAATGCATGAGGCCGACCTTGCGCGTCACCTTGCCGGACTGACCACCCTGCGGATCGGCTTGGTCGACTTCGCGACCATGAAGAAGGGTGGGTCCAGCACTCTGCTCCAGCGCGAACTGCAGCGTGGGGCGGAAATCGTCTCGCTGGACGTCCTGGATCAGGAAACGCTCGAAGAAGGCGGTCGCCTCATCTGGGAGGAAGGTGGCAAGCGCCAATTCGTTCTCGGCTCCCAGGGTGTCGAGCAAGCGCTGGTGGCCTACTGGCGCGCGGCTGGCTTGATACCGCCAGCATCCGCAGCCGCGCCACCGAAGAGAGTTGAGCAGATCGCCATTGTCTCGGGTTCAGTCTCCCCAATCACCGCCGAGCAAATCAGGCATGCCGAGGCCCAAGGCTTTGAGCTCATTCCGCTCGCTGCCGAGCGAGCCGTTTCGGAAGATGCCCTGAGGGTGGAAACCGAACGGGCTATCGCGGCCGCGTTGCAGGCCGTCGGGACCGGCCGTAGCCCTTTGGTCTTCACGGCTGCCGGCCCCGACGACGAACGGGTTTCTATCTTCCGTACTGCCATCGCGGCCAGCCGTATTCCAATTTCCGTGGTGAACGATCGGATTGGTAGCGCGCTCGGCAACATCCTGAATGCACTTATCCGTCAGACCGGGCTGCGTCGGGTCGTCATCTCCGGCGGAGATACTTCGGGTCAGGCTGCGTCGCGCCTCGGCATCGACGCGCTCAGCGCTGTCGCGCCGTTGTCGCCGGGCGTCCCGCTGTGCCGGGCACACTCACCGGACGCCGCCATCGATGGCCTGGAGATCGCGCTTAAGGGTGGTCAGACCGGCACGCCGGATTTCTTCACCGCTGCTCGCGGCGAACAATAAAAGGAGAGATATCGTGAGGCTTCAGAACAAAATTGCTCTCGTCACCGGTGGCGCTCGCGGCATTGGCTTCGCGATCGCGACGGCTCTGTCTCGCGAAGGCGCAACGATCGCGGTCGCCGACATCAATGGCGAGGGCGCGAACGCGGCCGCTGAAAAGCTGAAGGCGGCCGGCGGCAAGGCCTTCGGCTTCTCCGTCGACGTTGCCGAACAGGCTTCTGTCCTGAAACTTCTGAAAGCCGTGGTGGCCCAGTGCGGCCGCCTCGACATCCTCATCAACAATGCCGGTGTCGGCGGCAATACACCCTTCCTGGACACGCCGCTGGAGCTCTGGAACCGAATCATCTCCATCAATCTGACCGGTGCCTTCCTAGTGGCTCAGGCTTGCGCCAGACAGATGGTCGAGCAGGGCCACGGCGGCAAGATCATCAATATCGCCTCTCTTTCCGGTCAACGCGGCGGCAACGGTCGCGCCGCCTACGGATCGGCTAAGGCGGGTCTTGAGTTGCTCACAAAGGTCATGGCCGTCGAGCTCTCCGAACACCGCATCAACGTCAACAACATCGCGCCAGGCGCTATCGAGACCGACATGGCGGCGACCGCGCATGATGCTGCGACGCGTGCGGCTTACAATTACCTGATCCCAATGGTGCGCTATGGCATGCCCGAGGAAATCGCTGATGCCGCGGTATTCCTGTGCTCGGAGGAGGCGCGGTACGTTCAGGGACACACTCTGAACGTCGACGGAGGATTCCGCACTGGTGGTCTGATGTTCGGAGAGCGCAAGGCACCGAAAGCCTCGGCGTGAGCAGGTAAAATGCAGGCATAGAGAGCGAGGAGCCACCGTGTCGCTGGACTTTTCTCCAATTATTGAGCGGTGGCCGTTGCTGCTGGACGGGGCGCTGGTCACCATGAAGCTGGCGGCCTCGGCCACCATTCTCGGTTTCATCATCGGTACCCTCTGCGCCATCGGCCGCAACTCCAAGCTCGAGTGGCTGTCGAAGCTTTGCGCCTGTTACGTTGAAGCTGTCCGCAACACTCCATTCCTGGTGCAGGTCTTCCTGGTATTCTTTGGCCTGTCGTCGCTGGGTCTCACCTTGAGCGCTATTACGGTCTCGATCATCGCGCTCACCATCAACGTGGGTGCGTACACCGGTGAGATCATGCGTGCCGGTATCAACTCAGTCCATGCGGGACAGTGGGAAGCCGCCGAGTGCCTCGGCTTATCGAAGGCGCAGATCTACTGGCATGTTATCCTGCGTCCGGCCGTCGAGCGCGTTTATCCCTCGCTGACCAGCCAGTTCATCCTGCTGATGTTGGCGTCGTCGATTACATCGCAGATCTCCGTTTCGGACCTGACTGGCAACGCCAATTTCATCCAGGGTGCTTCCTTCCGACCGATGGAAACCTATCTCACTATCGGCCTGATCTACCTGTTGCTCGCGCTCACCATGCGTTTCGTATTCTGGCTGATCGCCCTGGTGGCCTTCCCGCGCCGCCGTCGCCTTGGCACCGCGCTCTGAGGTCTGGCTATGACACCGACTTTCGGACTCATCCACATCCAGTTTCTCCTACAGGGTGCCGTGCTGACCCTGGGTCTGTCGCTTTGCGCGTTCATCGGCGGTGGTTTGATGGGTCTGGGCATCGCCTTGTGCCGTGTCTCCGCGAACCCGGCACTGCGGGGCGTGTCCTCCTTCTATATCCAGATGGTTCAGGGCGTGCCGCTACTGGTCATCATGTTCGCTGGATACTTCGGCTTGCCCGCAATGGGCCTATCTGTTTCCCCCTTGGTGGCTGCGATTCTGTCCATGACGATCTGGGTCGGAGCCTATTTGGGCGAATTCTGGCGAGGCAGCATCCAGGCCGTCCCCAAGGCTCAATGGGAAGCCGCAGAGTGTCTGGCGCTCAGCCGCTTGCAGCGGATGTACCACGTCATCATTCCCCAGGCCGTCAGGAATGCAACGCCGGGCACGGTCGGCTTCATGGTCCAGATCGTGAAGAACACATCGTTGGCATCCGCTGTGGGCTTCGTGGAGCTGACGCGCGCGGGCCAGCTCATCAACAATTCAACGTTCCAGCCGTTCATTACATTTTCGGTCGTGGCCCTGGTGTACTTCGCGCTCTGCTACCCGCTCTCCGCTATCAGCCACAAGCTAGAGAGCCGCCTGGCGCGCGGCATGCGCACTGTTTGAGGGAGATCAATCGTGCCTGAGATGACTATGTCCCAAAATCGGCCCGATACGTCCGCAGGAAACGACGTCGTGGTCCTTCTGCGCAACGTGCATAAGAGCTTCGCGAACCTGGAAGTTCTGAAAGGCATCAGCTTCGAGGTCAAGCGTGGTGAGGTGACGGTTCTCATTGGGCCATCCGGTTCGGGCAAGAGCACCGCGCTGCGCTGCGTCGACCGGCTGGAGACGATCAGCCAGGGCCAAATTGACGTTTGTGGACACAATCTCACCGCACCAGATTTGGACCTGCGCAAACTCCGATTGGACGTGGGCATAGTGTTTCAAAGCTACAACCTGTTCCCGCATCTGACCGTCGCCGAGAACATCATGCTGTCTCCGCGCACCGTGAAGAAGCTGCCAAAACAGCAGGCCGTCGAGTTGGCCAAGCACTGCCTGGCACAAGTGGGGCTGTCAGAGAAATTCGATTCCTACCCCGAGCAGCTTTCCGGTGGACAACAGCAGCGCGCCGCAATCGCCCGATCGTTAGCGATGCAGCCAAAGGTAATGCTTTTCGACGAGGTGACTTCCGCGCTGGACCCCCAATTGACCGGCGAGGTCCTGCGAGTCATCGAGCGTCTGGCCGATGACGGCATGACGATGGTGATGGTCACCCACGAGATGAACTTTGCTCGACGCATTGCCGATCAAGTCGTCTTCATGCATCAGGGCAAGGTCTGGGAGACCGGGCCGGGCAGCATGCTCGACAGTCCAGCCACGCCAGAATTGCAGGCATTCCTTGCACACGAACTTTAATCTAGTTGCGTGCCGTAAACCCGACCGCCCGAGCCCGGCCGACCCAAATCGGGACTCCAGAAACCCGGCACCTTTGCCAGCTAGGAACCCCGAGGCAACGAGAGCTTCGAGGCACGCTTCAAGCCTTCCCGCAGTTCTTGCGAAAGCCACTTCTCCAGAGTCTTGAGGTCGCTCCTCGACGCCAGGTGCGGCGCGATCCAAAGCGAGAGCTGACGTTCTCCGGGCGCAAAGCCGAACGGGGCAATCAGTCTGCCGGATTCCAGGTCCCCTATGGCGAGCATGTGCGGGACAACGGCGATCCCCAGTCCGAAAGTCGCCGCCTGGATCATCAGATAGAAATGATCAAACCTTTGGTGCACTTGCGGCGCCCTCTCGTCTTCTCCGACTGCTGCGAGCCAATCGGTCCAGGCATTTGGGCGGGTCGTGGTCGCGAGCAACCTGGCGTTCGACAAATCTTTGGGTCTCTTCAGCGAGATGGATTTGAGATAGGCCGGAGAACACACCGGACCTATCCACTCAGTGCCAAGCGGACGAATGACCGCCGACTTCGGCGGTTCGAACGTGTTGTTTCGAATGGCTACGCTGATGTTATCCCGCGTGAAATCCACTCGGTCGTAGTTCATGTCGAGCTTGATTTCCATGCCGGGGTGCTTGGCGTACAATCCGGGCATCCGCGGAATAAGCCAGCACATGGTTATCGAGGCTGAGCAGGACAACGTTAACGGACCGGGCTTCAAACGCTCAATGGTGGCATGAATCAGGTTGAAGGCCGTCGACAAGCCGTCCACGAGTTGCTCGCCCTCCCGGGTTGGCACCGATTCCTTGGTGCCGCGCATGAGGAGCGCCACACCCATGACTTCCTCAAGCACCTTGATTTGGCGACTAACGGCGCCATGTGTCACACCCAGCTCGACTGCTGCACGGCTGATGCTGCGATGTCGAGCCGTCGCCTCAAATGCGCGCAAGGCGTTTAGAGAAGGCAAAGGTGCCGGCATCCGATCCCCCATGTATGCGATATTTATCTCATAGTCAGATTAAATCGATTGTCCGTTAGGTTCGCCGGTTTTGGTGTGAAAGTGCAGCAAATAAGCTAGGCCACGTCGGTTTCCGACCGCGGACGCTGACATGCCTCTCTACCATGCTAGATGCTACGATAGCGCTCGATACTGGAAAGATCAGGCACGACTCCGAGCCCCGGGTCGTGGTCCAGTCCGACCGTGCCGTCCCTGACATTGATGATCGGGCCGCAAAGCAGATCGCGCAGCGGGTTGTCGTTGGCATCGACTTCCAGCCAGCCATCGCCTCCGACACCGGCGAGGAGATGCGCGGACGCCAGCAAGCCAATGCCTCCGCCGAGATAGTGCGGGCAAAACGTCTTGCCCGCCTTCAGGATGTCGCGCGCCAGCCCGGCACAGACGCTAAGGCCACCCCATTTCGCGATATCGGGTTGAACCACGCCGAGCACGTCTTCGGCCAGAACCTCCCTAAAGGCCTCGAGGCTCGAGATGTTTTCGCCGGCGGCAATGGGCATCTTGGCGAGTCCGTGCAGCCTGCGCCATTCCTCGCGCGGGCGATCCGCGCGGATCGGCTCCTCCAGCCAGCGCAGATCGAATTCGGCAAGCCGCGGCAGCATCTCCATGGCCTGCGCGACCGACCAGCCCTGATTGGCATCGCTGGCAAGCATGCCGGCGCCGACGATCCCGCGCAGCGCGGCCAAATTAGCCAGATCGGTTTCGGCGCCGAACCCGACCTTCAGCTTCAGCGCGCGATGGCCCCGTTTGAGCGCGGCTTCCGCCGTCTGCGCGGCGCCACCGGGATTGATGCCGCTGGCATAGACCTTGATCTTGTTCGACTGGCCGCCGAACAGCCGCCACAGCGGCAAGCGCTGGCGACGCGCGGAGAGGTCCCATAGCGCGAGGTCGATCCCTGCAATCGCCTGCGCGAACGGACCGGGTTCGCCGCATTGAAGCGCCAGCACCTCGGTACCCCCCGTCAGCGCCTCGAAGGCCTGGACCGGGCCGTCGAATTTACGCCCGACAAGGCCGGGCGCCAGCACCTCGTTGACGAGCCGGGCACGATGCTCCGCGCCTGGCGCCGGAAAGTTGGACCAGGCTTCACCCCATCCCTCGACGCCGTCCTCGTCGACGGCGCGAACGATGACGGCGGGTCGGTTGAGCATCTTGCCGAACGACGTCACCACCGGCGTCGACAGCGGATAGCGAAAGCAGAACGCCTCGATCGAGCGGATGGTGAAACCGTCAGTCATGTTGCGGAGCCTACGATCGGGATGAACCACGCGGAACCACTATCTCAATAGGCGCGCGCGAAGTCACCTTCCTGCTTGATATCAGCGAACACCGGAAAACGCGGCTTCCAGGGCGAGCCCTTGGCCGTGGTGAGTTTGTTGAGCCGTTCCAGCACGCCGAGACCATCCTTGCGGAGGCTCGCCGATACCGCCGCACGATCCGGAAAGTTCTTCAGAACGGCGTCAAGCCAGATGGTGCGGCCGGCGAGGAAGCCGCTTGCGCCCGCGGCATAGGAGTAGTCGAGAACGCGTTCGAATTTTTCAGGGGCGGCGCCCCCCGACAGCAGCACCCAGGGGATGCTCCGTTCGCGGCAGATGTCGCCGATCGCATCGAACTCCTTCTGCGCGGCCTTCGCCGCCGCACTGCCGTCGCGGGCCGGCAGGCC
>NZ_JALBGZ010000029.1:0-25036 GCF_023006515.1 Bradyrhizobium sp. PRIMUS42 | reverse complement strand
CGGCCCTCGAAGCGCTCGGCGGCGCGCGCGTCGATCACCTGCTCGGCGCGGCTTTCGACGTTGGCGATGAGCTGCTGCATGCTGCGCACGCGCTTTGGATCATAGCTTGCCTTGAAGCTCGCCGGCTTCGGCTTCACCTCGCCGCTCTCGATCGCTCGCCCTTCGGCGCGCCACTTCTTCAGACCGCCGTTGAGAATGCGCACATTGCCGTGGCCGAAGGCCAGGAACATCCACCACGCGCGCGGCGCCGCAACCCAGCCGCCGGCATCGTAGAGCACGACGGTGTCGCTATTTGCGATGCCGAGATTGCCGATGTCACGGCCGAATTGCTCGGCGCTCGGATACATGTGCGGCAGCGGGTTGGAATGGTCCGACACCGCATCGACGTCGAAGAACACCGCGCCGGGCAGGTGCGCGGCGAGATAATCGTCCTTCGGCAGCGGCAGCACGCCCGGCAGCTTGAAGCTGGCGTCGAGGATCTTGACGTTGGAATCGTTGATATGGGCGGCGAGCCAATCGGTGGAGACGAGGGGGTCGGTGGTCATTGCATGCGTTTCCTTTGTCATTCCGGGGCGCGCGCAGCGCGAGCCCGGAATCCATCGCGCGGCAGTGTCGGTGGATGAATGGATTCCGGGCTCGCGACTTCGTCGCGCCCCGGAATGACGATAGAGCTCACCCCTTCTTCTTCGGCTCCCACTTCTCCACGGGGCCGCCGGCGTCGCGCCAGGCGGCGTAGCCGCCGGCGATGTGAGCGACGGGCTTCAACCCCATGTCCTGAGCGGTCTTGGCCGCGAGCGCGGAGCGCAAGCCGCCGGCGCAGTGGAAGACGAACTTCTTGTCCTCCTGGAAGATCGGTTTTGCATACGGGCTCTGCGGATCGATCCAGAATTCGAGCATGCCGCGGGTGCAGGCGAACGCGCCGGGGATGCGCCCCTCACGCTCGATCTCGCGGGGGTCGCGGATGTCGACGATGACGACGTCGCCGTTCTTGGAGATCTCGATGGCGTCCTTGGCGTTGAGCGTCTCGATCTCGGCATTGGCCTCGTCGATCAGCGCCTTGATGCCGCGGGTGATGTTTTGGGGCATGTGGTTTTCCCTTCTTCTCTTCCGTCGTTCCGGGGCGGTCGCGAAGCGAGCGAACCCGGAACCTCGATCATCGCACTCCACCTCGAGATTCCGGATCGGCCGCTTTGCGGCCGTCCGGAATGACGGCGGAAGCTAGTGCGTCAGTTCCTTCATCGCGCCTTCCAACCCCTCGATCGTGATCGGGTACATCCGGTTGGCGAAGATGCGTTTGATGATGGTGGTCGATTCCGAATAGTCCCAATGCTTCTGAGCGACCGGGTTCAGCCACACCGAATGCGGATAGGTGCGGATGATGCGGTCGAGCCAGATCGAGCCCGGCTCTTCGTTGACGTGCTCGACCGAGCCGCCGGGCACCATGATCTCGTAAGGCGACATCGAGGCGTCGCCGACGAACACGACCTTGTAGTCGTGCGGGTATTTGTGCAGCACGTCCCAGGTCGGCGTGCGGTCGGTGAAGCGGCGCTTGTTCTGCTTCCACACGCCTTCATAGAGGCAGTTGTGGAAGTAGAAATACTCCATGTGCTTGAACTCGCTCTTCGCCGCCGAGAACAGCTCCTCGACCTGCTCGATATGCGCGTCCATGGAGCCGCCGATGTCGAAGAACACCAGCAGCTTCACCGCATTGCGCCGCTCGGGGCGCATGTGCACGTCGAGATAGCCGTGATTGGCGGTCTCGCGGATTGTGGTGTCGAGATCGAGCTCGTCCGGCGCGCCGGTGCGCGCGAACTTGCGCAGGCGGCGCAGCGCCACCTTGATGTTGCGGATGCCGAGCTCGACATTGCCGTCGAGGTCCTTGAATTCGCGCTTGTCCCACACCTTCACGGCGCGGTTGTTGCGGTTCTTCTCCTGGCCGATGCGGACGCCTTCGGGATTGTAGCCGTGGGCGCCGAACGGCGAGGTGCCGGCGGTGCCGATCCACTTCGAGCCGCCCTGGTGGCGGCCCTTCTGCTCCTCGAGGCGCTTCTTCAGCGTCTCCATGAGCTTGTCCCAGCCCATGGCCTCGATCTGCTTTTTCTCTTCCTCGGTGAGATACTTCTCGGCGAGCTTCTTCAGCCACTCCTCGGGGATCTCCGCCTTCTCCATGGCGTCGAGCAGGTTTTCCAGCCCCTTGAACACCGTGCCGAAGACGCGGTCGAACTTGTCGAGGTTGCGCTCGTCCTTCACCAACGCGGTGCGCGACAGATAGTAGAAATTCTCGACCGAATAGTCCGCAAGGTCGGCGTCGAGCGCCTCCACCAGCGTGAGGTATTCGCGCAGCGTCACGGGGACCTGCGCGTCGCGCAGAGAGGTGAAGAATTGCAGGAACATGGGTGACAGATTGCCCGTCGGGGGACGAACGTCAAGGGGGCGGAGGCCATCGCACGGTGCTGGACCCGGGTGCTTTTTGCTCTAGAATTGGCGCCCTCACGGGGTTTTTGGGGGACGTTTGCAATGGGAATTCTCGCAGCGCTCATCATCGGCGCGATCGCCGGCTGGCTTGCCGGCAAGATTGTCCACGGGGCGGGATTTGGCCTGGTCGGCAACATCGTCGTCGGCATCATCGGCGCGCTGGTTGCAAGCTGGGTGCTGCCGCAGCTGCACATCCAGCTCGCCACCGGCACGGTCGGCGCCATTGTGGACGCCACCATCGGCGCGGTGATTGTGCTCGTCATCCTTTCGCTGGTAAAACGGGTCTGAAAGCCTGACCGAACCAGGAACGGCCGCCGCGAGCGGCCGTTCGCTTGTCGTGACCGAGGCATTGCCTGGGACGACGACCAACAAGGACGCGCGATGAAATTTACCGGCACCAAGGACTATGTTGCGACCGACGATCTCAAGGTCGCCGTCAATGCCTCGATCGTGCTGGAGCGCCCGCTCCTCATCAAGGGCGAGCCCGGCACCGGCAAGACGGTACTGGCGGAGGAAGTGGCGAAGGCGCTGAACGCGCCGCTCCTGACCTGGCACATCAAATCCACCACCAAGGCGCAGCAGGGCCTCTACGAATACGACGCGGTGTCGCGCCTGCGCGACAGCCAGCTCGGCGATGCGCGCGTCTCCGACATCAGGAACTACATCAAGCGCGGCAAGCTGTGGGAGGCCTTCACCGCCGAGCAGCGCCCGGTGCTGCTGATCGACGAGATCGACAAGGCCGACATCGAATTCCCGAACGACCTCCTGCTCGAGCTCGACCGCATGGAATTCCATGTCTACGAGACCGGCGAGACGATCAAGGCCAAGCAGCGCCCGATCATGATGATCACCTCCAACAACGAGAAGGAGCTGCCGGACGCGTTCCTGCGCCGCTGCTTCTTCCACTACATCAAGTTCCCCGACGCGGACACGATGGGCCGCATCGTCGACGTCCACTTCCCCGGCATCAAGAAGCGCCTGGTCGAGGAAGCCTTGCGCATCTTCTTCGAGGTGCGCGAGGTGCCCGGCCTGAAGAAGAAGCCGTCCACGTCCGAGCTTCTCGACTGGCTCAAGCTGCTGCTCAACGAGGACATGAGCGTCGAGCAGCTGAGGGAACGTGATCCGCGAAAGCTGATCCCGCCGCTGCACGGCGCGCTGCTCAAGAACGAGCAAGACGTGCATCTGTTCGAGCGGTTGGCGTTCTTGAGCCGAAGGGAAGTGTGAGGCTTTTCGCGTAACGCAAGGTGCCGTAGGGTGGGCAAAGGCGCAAAGCGCCGTGCCCACCATTCGGCGCAAGCAGCCTCCCCGATCCCGTCATTGCGAGCGCAGCCACTTGTCCGCCGAAGCCTTTGGCGAAGGCGGAAGCAATCCGGAATCTTTCCACGGAGGGATTCTGGATTGCTTCGTCGCATCAGCGCAAAATTGCTTCGCAATTTTGTCGCGAGCTCCTCGCCATGACGGAGCAAGGGGCGGGATCGCCATCCTTCAACACGCAGCTCAAATTGCAGACACGCCTTCGCAGCCTCGCGGCTTGAACCACCCGAGCTTTGCTTCATCTTTCACCCTCTTTAATCAAAGAGGGTGCAGGGAAGACCGGGTGCTGACCTCGCACCCGCGGTCTGCTGCGCGAAACGCACGCGCAGAAAAACCGCACAGCAGCATACAGGTGGCGCCAATCACTCGGCCTTCCCTGCGCGATGGTCGGACGGCTTATGCCGTGCTCTCCCGGGAGCCGAACTTTCCTTCTGGCCTCCCTCGCCGCTCGAATTGGACGATGCCGTCCACCCGGTTGGGCTCGCGCGCATCTTCGACCGGCTTGACCGTAGCAACGACGGCCAGGACCACACGGTTTTGCCGTACGCGCTCAGCGCCGCTCGTCCGCACGAAGCCTCGGGCTCACAGGGACTACCCGCCCTGCCCACGCCTCTCGCACACGACGCTGCCGCGTCCACCGCAACCCGGCCCGCGTTTCGAACGACTCGCGAACCGCCCCTCTTCGTCGGGCCGGGCTGGCTCGATCTATGCCGCAAATCCGAATTTCGGTAAAGTGGAATATTTTTGCGGGGAGGGGTTGACGAGGCGGCGACACAGCGGAGTGATATCTTGTAGGATGGGTAGAGCGCAGCGAAACCCATCCTGCTTCCACGAACGCCGCACGATGATGGGTTTCGCTGCGCTCTACCCATCCTACAAACTACGTCCCTTCAACTCCGCTCCCCGAATTGTGCACCGTCGTCATATCCCGACAGATCGCCGGCCCAATCCGGCGGGTAGATACCGAGCTCCACGTGGCGGTGAAAGGACGATGGCGCCCAATCGCGGACCCGATTGACCAGTCCGTGCTTGACGGGATTTATGTGCACGTAATCGATATGCCGGGCGTAATCCTCCTCGTTGCGGATGGTGCGTTCCCAGTAGCGGCGTTGCCAGATGCCGCGCTCTGCTCTTTCGGCGCGGCTGGCTGAGACTGGCTCGTCAGGAGCCAGGTTGCGGGAGAAGGCTGACTTGATCTGCCGCCAACGCATTGCAAAATCGGCATCTCCATCCGGCATTGTCCAGACAGTGTGAAGGTGCTCCGGCAACACCACGATCGCATCGATCGTGAAGGGGTGTCGTTGGCGGATTTCGCGAAAGGCGGCACGCAACAGGTCGATGTTCACGGTCAAGAGCGATTGTCGGCGGTCTGCGAGATTGACCGTGAAGAAGAAGCTTCCGCCGGGGACGAAGTTGCGCCTATAGGAGGTCATGCATCGTGGTAGCACAACTTAAGATAAACATCGAAATTTTGTAGGATGGGTAGAGCGCAGCGAAACCCATCGTGCTTCAGCGAACGCGGCACGATGATGGGTTTCGCTTCGCTCTACCCATCCTACGAAGATCGCCTCACGCCACCGCCGTGTCCGGAATCCTTGCGGCTTCCATCGGCTGCTTGCCGCGGATGAGGTCCGAGGCGCGGTCGGCGATCATCATGGTGGAGGCGTTGAGGTTCGCCGAGATCATGCGCGGCATGACGGAGGCGTCGATCACGCGCAGCCCCTCCAGCCCATGCACGCGGAGCTGGTCGTCGACCACGGCCCACGTCGAGTCTGCCGGGCCCATGCGGCAGGTGCAGCCGGGGTGGAAGGTGGTGGTGCCGCGCTCGGTGGCGGCGGCCAAAAACTCGTCGTCGGTGTTGATGTTGGGGCCGGGGAAATCCTCGTAGGCGTAATAGGGCGACAGCGGCGCGGACTTGAGAAGTCTGCGCGCGAGCTTCATGCCGCCGACGATGACGCGACGGTCGAGCTCGGCGTCGAGATAATTGGTCTGGATGATCGGCGGCGCGAACGGATCAGGCGAGCGGATGCGGACATAGCCGCGGCTCTCCGGGCGCTGCTGCCAGGATGCGACGGTCATGCCGGGCTCGTCCTCGAGCTGGCCCTGCACGCCTTCCTTGTAGCTGGCCGGCGTGAAGGTGAGCTGGAGGTCGGATGAGTCGGCGCTCTCGCCGGAGTGCCAGAAGCAATAGACCATGGTCGGCGACAGCGACAGCAGGCCGCGGCGCGCGGTCGCCCATTTCAGCGCCTCGATCCACAGCGAGAAGCCGCGGCGAAGCTCGTTGATGGTCTTGATGTCCTTGACCCGCGCCACCGTGCGCGGCGCGTAATGATCCTGCAGGCCTTCGCCGACCGGCAGCGCGTGACGCACGGCGATGCCGTGTTGCTGCAGCAAATCAGGCGAGCCGATGCCGGAGAGCTGCAGCAGCTGCGGCGAATTATAGGTGCCGCCGGAGAGGATCACTTCCTTGTTGGCACGCACTTCCACCGGCGTGCCGCCGCGGCCGCCCTTGGCGTAGCGCACGCCGACGGCGCGCTTGCCCTCGAAGATGATCTCGGTCGCATGCGCATGGGTGTGCACATGCACGTTGGGCCGCTTCATCGCGGGCTTGAGGAACGCGGTCGAGCCGGAGACGCGCAGGCCCTTGTCGATGGTGCGCTGGCAGTAGGAGACGCCCTCTTGCTTGGCACCGTTGTAGTCGGGATTGCGGGGAATGCCGAGCGAGACCGCGCCTTCCATGAAGGCTTCACAAAGCGGATCGCGCCACTCCATCGTCGTCACGGTGAGGTTGCCCTCGCGTCCGCGATAGGTGTCCTCGCCCTCGCCGACCCGCTTCTCCAGCCGCTTGAAGTAGGGCAGCACGTCGGCATAGCCCCAGCCGCGATTGCCCATCTGCGCCCAGGTGTCGAAATCCATGCGCTGGCCGCGGTTGTAGATGTGGCCGTTGATCGAGGACGAGCCGCCGAGCGTCTTGCCGCGCGGCGCGTAGATGCTGCGCCCGCCGGTGTAAGGCCCCGGCTCCTGCTGGTAGGCCCAGTTGATGCTCTTCATGTGGAAGGTCTTGATGAAACCCGCCGGCAGATGGATGTACGGGTGCCAGTCGCTCGGCCCTGCCTCCAGCACGCAAACGCTAACGTTCGGATCTTCGCTGAGCCGGTTGGCAAGCACGCAACCGGCGGAGCCCGCGCCGACGATCACATAGTCAAATCTATCCATGGTCCCTCGGCCGCACCTAGCGCGGCTTGTCGTTGAGTTGAAATTCCAGATGCGCCTGCACCGTCGGCCATTCGGCGGCGGTGATGCTGTAGACCACGGTGTCGCGCAGCGTGCCGTTCGGCGCGATTTGGTGGCTGCGCAGGATGCCGTCCTGCTTGGCGCCCAGGCGCTCGATGGCGCGGCGGCTCTGATGGTTGAAGAAGTGGGTGCGGAATTCGACCGCGATGCAGTCCAGCGTCTCGAAGGCATGGCGCAGCAGCAGGAGCTTGCACTGGGTGTTGAGCGGGCCGCGTTGCGCGCTCTTGCCATACCAGGTCGAGCCGATCTCGACGCGGCGGTTGGCTGCATCGATGTTCATATAGGTGCTCATGCCGACGACGTTGCCGTCGGCGTCGAACACGGTGAAGGGCAGCATCGAGCCCGCGGCCTGCAGGCCGAGGCGACGGTCGATCTCCTTGCCCATGTTCTCCGGCAGCGGAATCGCGGTGTACCAGAGCTTTGACAGCTCGCCGTCCTTCACGGCCTCGACCAGCGCCTCACGATGCTGATGCGACAGCGGTTCGAGACGGGCGTGCTGTCCGCGCAGGGTGACGGGGTCGGGCCAGGGCATTGAAGTCTCTCCTTACGTCATTGCGAGGAGCGAAGCGACGAAGCAATCCAGACCATCTCCGCAGAGGCATTCCTGGATTGCTTCGCTCCGCTCGCAATGACGGTAACTAGCACCGTTTATTTGTTTAGGAAATTGAGAGGCAAACCACCGCGCGGCCAGTCCATGGCGACGAGCTCGCCCTTGCCGGACAGCGTGATGTAGGCCGTCTTCAGCTCGGGGCCGCCGAAGGCGATGTTGGTGGTGACGCGGTCACCGGTCGGGACCTGCTCGACCAGGGTGCCGTCGGGTGCGATCACCGAGATGCAGCCGGAGACGAGGGTGGCGACGCAGACATTGCCGCCGGCCTCGACCGCGAGCGAATCGAACATCTGGTAGCCGCCGAGGCCGCAGATCGGCTTGCCCCGCTCGCCGCGATAGATCGGATCGCGCGGCTTGAGCGTGCCGGGCTCCGAGAGCTCGTAGGCCCAGAGCCGGCCGGTCGGCGTCTCCGCGATGTAGACAATGTTCTCGTCCGGCGACAGCCCGATACCATTGGCCGGCAGAACGCCGTGCACAATCTCGACGAGCTCGGTCATCCCGGGCTTGAGATAATACATTCCTCCGACGTCCATCTCGCGGGCGCGGCGCTTGCCGAGATCGGAGAACCAGAGGCCGCCCTGCTTGTCGAACACCAGATCATTCGGTCCGCGCAGATCGTGCGCACCGCACTTGGTCGCGACGGTCTCGACCTTGCCGGATTGCAGGTCGACGCGCTGGATCGAACCGCCGAGATAATCGTCGGGCTGCGGGCCCGGCATGATCATGTTGCGGGTCGGGATCCAGGAGAAGCCGCCATTGTTGCAGATGTAGATCTTGCCGTCGGGGCCGAGCGCGGCGCCGTTCGGGCCGCCTGGAATTTTCGCGACGACCTCCTTGCGGCCGTCGGGGTAAACGCGCGTCAGGCGCTGGCCGCGGATTTCCACCAGCACCACCGAGCCGTCCGGCATCACGACCGGCCCTTCGGGAAATTCGAGGTCGGTGGCGAGAACGCGGACGTCAGACATTTTGGGACCCTCCCGGCTGCTTGTTATGACTTGCACGGGATGTCCGGCACGGGCCCCGCAGGCAAGATTTGCCTGCGGTTATGACAAAGTCGCTGGGGCTTGCCAAGCAAGGCGGACGGTATGCCAGCGTTGCGTGCTACTCCTTCACCGGCACCCAGATCTCGAAGCCGCCATTTCCGGTCGCCGGATCGAACTTTTGGTCATAGCGCTCGAAGTTCGGTGCGTCCGCGGCCTTCAAACCGGATGCCGGCAGCCACTGATTCCAGATCGTGTTGACGGTGCGGCGGATCGAGGCGACGTGATCGGTGTGGGTGAAGACGGCGTAGCGCTGCTCGGGGATGCGGATGCGGCCGAAGCGGCGCGGCAGGTCCGAGAAATCGGCGACCTCGACACCGGCGATGTAATCGAAATTGCCGGCATCATCGCCGTTGCAGCAAACACCATAGGCGACTTGATTTTTCCCTTGGCCAACGCGCACGGGAATGTCGGCGACTTCCTGGTGGAAGCGCTGCCATAGGCCGGGGATCATGGCGCCGTTGTCGCAGGCGATGCGCTCAGTGGGACCGGCGACGAGGAAGGCCTTTGCGGTCTCGAACCGCGGCTGGGCGAGATGGTCGAGCATGGTGGAATCCATGAGGATCGGCTCCTGAAGCTTGAGGTGGCTCACACACGTTTCCGCCCTCACAGCTTCGGGCGTCGTGCCGAACTGGTCGCGGAACGCGCGGGTGAATGCTTCGTGCGAGCCGTAATCCGCCTCCAGGGCCAGCAACAGGATGTCGGGCGCACCGTTTGCAAGACTGCGCGCAGCTTCCGTCAGCCGCCGCGCGCGCACATACCGCATCACCGGAAGCCCGGTGGCTGCGGCAAACGCACGCACGATGTGGAACCGCGACACGCCCGAGATCGCAGCGATCTCGTCGAGCGTCATCGGCTCGGCCAGATGGCTCTCGATAAACCAGAGCGCGCGCTGCGCTGGGTTCATGGCGGTCGTCCTCGTTCGAAGCGCAGTCATGATGCGCGGCATGCGGCCGCGTCGCTTGATCGGCGTTGCTGTCCGCGCGGGAGGATAGTCCGGGAATGGCCACTGGCAACGCCTTGGCGTTCGTGGCTAAACTCCCCCGAACCGCTCACGAGAAAGGGGAACCGCGCCATGGAAATCACCGATGTGCGGGCGCACCATATCCGCATCCCCTATGACGCCGGCGTCGCGAGCTTCCGCCAGGGCGCCTCCGCGATCACGGCCCTGGACATGGTGCTGGTCGAGGTCACCACCGATGCCGGGCTGACCGGCTGGGGCGACGCCTTCGCCTATGTCTGCCCGCGCACCACGCGCAGTGCCGTCGAGGAGATGATCGCGCCGCAGTCCCGCGGGCTGAAGGTGCCCGATGCGGCCGGCATCCCCGCCGTGATGGAGCAGATCCAGCGCAACCTGCATCTGTTCGGCCGCTACGGCATCACCATGTTCGCGATCTCCGGCCTCGACATCGCGCTGTGGGACCTTGCTGCCAAGGTCGAGGGCGTGCCGGTGCATCGCCTGCTCGGCGAGACCAGGCGCACGGCCATTCCAGCTTACGCGAGCCTGCTGCGGATCGGCTCACCCGACAACATCGCGGCCGAATGCCGGAAGGCGCTCGCGCTCGGCTATGGCGCGATCAAGCTGCACGAGACCACGGCGCCGGCGGTGTTCGCCGCGCGCGAGGCGATCGGCCCCAACATTCCGCTGATGGTCGACATGAACTGCCCGTTGACCCCAGGGCAGGCGATCGCGTTCGCGACAAGCTGCCGGGACGCGCGACCGATGTTCCTGGAGGAGCCGGTGTGGCCGCCGGAGGATTTCGCAGGGCTCGCCGAGGTCCGCAGCAAAGGCGGGCTCGACATCGCCGCCGGTGAGAATGCCTGCACGGAATATCAATTCCGCCAGATGATGGAGGCGGGCGCGGTGAGCCACGCCCAGCCGTCGGTGACCAAAGTCGGCGGCATCACCGAATTTCTGAAGGTCGCGGCGCTGGCCGATCAGCTCGGCGTCAAGATCGTCCCGCACTCCCCGTATTTCGGTCCGGGGCTGCTCGCGACACTGCACTTGCTCGCGACGCGCGACGACGGGCTCGTCGAGATGTTCTATCTGAAACGCGAAGCGTGTCTCTGGGGCGGCCGCGCGGATAGCGATGCCACCGGCCATGTCGCGGTGCCGACAGGACCCGGGCTCGGCTATGAGCCTGATCGCGGCGTGATGGAGCGATATCGCGTGACGTGACCGGCGGGCTTATTTCGCAGCGTCCTTCGGCGGCGGCGCGTCCTGCTTCTTCTTCAGATCCTCGGCCGTCTTCGCCTGGGCGGCCTGGAGATCGCCGAGCGTCTTCTGCAGGCCGGCGATGCCTGTCTTCAACGCGTCGATCTGGCGACCCGCGGCGTCCAGCTTCTGCTGGTGATCGAGGTTGAGCTTGGTGATCGTCTTCTGCAGGAAGTCGACATTGCTCTGCAGGCAGCTGGTGCGCCGCTCCATGGTCTTCTCGACCGTGCAGATCTCGATGCCGGGCACGTCCTGCGCGTGCACCGGGGCATTCGCCAGCGTTGCGAGCAGCAATATCGCGAAACAAATGCCGGCGTTTCGAAGCAGCATGAAAGGTTCCTCGTCCGATCGATCACGTCAATGTGCGCTGTTTGCGCACAGCCGGGTGAGGCTACCACACTCGTACCGCATTCTCGCGTTGAGCTTGCGCCCGTTCCCTCGGACGGGGAACGATGATCCGCAGGCGGAAGATAGTGGGCGCTCTTTCCGCGGCTTTGTTTAGGGGAGATTTTTCGAATGGCAACGCGCGATAGACGACTGGCGGAATTCGACGGCGCCGGAGAACCACCGCCGGGCCTTGCGCTTGAAGTGCTGTGCGAGGACCACAGCGGGACGTATCAATTGCCGTTCGCCTGCCGCTATGTGGAGGGACGCTGGGAGAACAACGAAGCCGGCATTGCGGTCGAAGCCACCGTCATCGGCTGGCGCCTGCCGCGCGTGAGGCAGCGCGGGGCCGCCTGACGCCCATATCTGTTCCAAAATGCAACGGCGCCGCGCTCCACCTTAACTAACGGAACGCGGCCCGAACGAATCGCGCCCGAATCAGCCGAAACGCCGTGTACGCAGCTGTTCACGGCTAGATGTCGATGCGGCTGCCCGGCCGTGTACAATATCTGTGCGGCGCGGCCAACGGCATCGACCGCCAACGGGCGCCAAAGGTTAATCCTCACAAGGGCATAGCTGTCTCGCACCGCCGCGACCGGTCCCGCCCCCGAAACAGGCAAGGCCGCGCCAGGCCTGCCTAATATTCGACCTCGAGCTCCTCGATCTCGGCCGGCTCCTCCTTTGCTGCCGCGATCCATTCGTGCATCTCGGGCATTGCCATGATGGTGTCGGCATAGGCCTTCAGCAGCGGCTCCAGCTTGACGTCGTAGGTGACGAAGCGCGTCACCACCGGCGCGTACATCGCATCCGCCATGGTGCGCTGCGCCCCGAACAGGAAGGGGCCGCCCGATACCGCCAGACAGTCGCGCCAGATGGACCAGACGCGGTCGATGTCGGCCTGCGCCCGCGACCAGATCTTGAAGCCGGGGAAACGTCCCTTCAGATTCACCGGCAGCGAGGCACGCAGCGTGGTGAAGCCGGAATGGATTTCGCCAGAGATCGAGCGGCAATGAGCGCGCTGCACGCGGTTATCAGGCAACAGGCCGGCTGACGGCATCACCTCGTTGAGATATTCGCCGATCGCCAGCGTATCCCAGACTACCGCCCCCTCATGCCGCAGGCACGGCACCAGGATCGACGACGACAGCAGCAGGATCTCGGCGCGCGCCGACGCATCGTCCGGCGCGGTGACGATTTCCTCGAAATCGAGCCCGGAGAATTTCGCCAGCAGCCAGCCGCGCAGCGACCAGGACGAATAGTTCTTGCTGCTGATGGTCAGTGTCGCCTTTGCCATATGGCCCTTCCCTGCTCCCCGCCTCCGCCGGCTCGCGGACGGCCCTGTGCTTGCCGTGACGTAACAGCAAGCGACGTGCCAATTTCGCGGCGGGTCCGGCTGTCGTTTGGCGTCGTTATTGCATAGCCCTGCGGAAGGGGTGGGCGCTTCAGTATGATGTCGATGTATTATCAGGCTTTTCAGAACCACATGGACCTGACCGCGCCGTGGCGCGCGGGGGCTTCGTCCGCGCTCAGATTCCTCAATCTGGCGCCGCAGGGCATGTCGGATCAGGTCGTCGGCCGGCTGTCGGCGGCGCTGGAGCTGATCTCGCGCTCGACCCTCACCTATCACCGCCCGGCCTACGGCATCGACAGCGTCATGGTTGGAAATCGGGAAGTCGCCGTCACCGAGGAGATCGCCTACGCGACGCCGTTCGGCTCGCTGCTGCACTTCAGGAAAGACGGCGTGTCGGAGCAGCCGCGCATGCTGCTGGTGGCACCGATGTCCGGCCATTTCGCTACGCTGCTGCGCGGCACCGTGCAGACGCTGCTCCAGGACCACGACGTCTACATCACCGACTGGCACAATCCGCGCGACATTCCGCGCAGCAAGGGCCGCTTCGGGCTCGACGACTACACCGAGCATCTCATCGATTTCCTGGGGCAGCTCGGCCCTCGCCCGCACATGGTCGCGATCTGCCAGCCGTCGGTGTCGGCGCTCGCGGCGGCCGCGATCATGTGCGAGGACAACCATCCCTCGCGGCCGGCGACGCTGACGCTGATGGCAGGACCGATCGATACGCGGATCCAGCCGACCAGGGTCAACGACTTCGCCAAGAGCAAGCCGATCGAATGGTTCGAGCAGAACCTGATCAACTATGTGCCGGTGCAGTGCCGCGGCGCCCTGCGCAAAGTCTATCCCGGCTTCGTGCAGCTCACCGCCTTCGTCTCGATGAACCTCGAGCGCCACATCAAGCAGCACATGGATCTCGCCAACCACATCGCCAAGGGCGAGAAGGACAAGGCCGCGACCATCAAGACCTTCTACGACGAATATTTCGCCGTGATGGACCTTCCGGCCGAGTTCTACATCGAGACCGTGCGCGACGTGTTCCAGGAGCACCTCCTGCCGCAAGGCAGGCTGATGCATCGCGGCCGTCCCGTGAACACCAAGGCCGTCGGCCGCATGGGCCTGATGACGGTCGAGGGCGAGAAGGACGACATCTGCTCGATCGGCCAGACGCTGGCGGCACAAGACCTCTGCACCGGCGTGCGCGCCTATCGCAGGGTGCACCACATGCAGGCCGGCGTCGGCCATTACGGCGTGTTCTCGGGCAAGCGCTGGAACAACGAGATCTATCCGCTGCTGCGCGATTTCGTGCACGTGAATTCGTGAGGCGCACGCCGCGGCGCGCCAGGGCTACTTATCAAGCCCGTATCGAGCCGGGCCACGCGACGACTTGCCCTGACATCACAACGCGGTTGCGTCCGCTCTCCTTGGCGGCGTAGAGCGCCTTATCCGCAGCCGCAATCAACGACGTGCAATCCGCCTTGTCGCCGAACGACACATGTGTGGCGCCGCCAATACTGATGGTGACCTGCCTGGATGGCGGGTTGAGCGCGTGCAGGATGCCGAGGTCCTGAATCGCTTGCCGGATTCGCTCGCCGACCTGCTCGCACCCCCCCATGTCGGTATTTGGTAGCAGCAAGGTGAATTCCTCGCCACCATACCTGGCGGCTACGTCTGCCGGCCGTCTGGCCTGCTCCGCCAGGACCCCGGCGACCGAGCGGAGACAAGCATCGCCCGCCTGATGCCCGTACTGATCGTTGAAACTCTTGAAATGATCGACGTCCATCAGCAACATTGACAGAGGCGTTCCTTCGCGCCTGGCCCGGTCCCATTCCGCCTCTAGCCGCTCGTCGAAGTGTCTGCGGTTTGCCAAGGCCGTCAGGCCATCCGAACTGGCGAGAGCCGCCAGCTTATCCTCCAGATCCTTACGTTCGGTCATGTCGCGCGAGATCGCCACCACGCCGTTGATGTCTCCGCTCTGCACACTCCTGGCGACGCGCAGCGCGGTTTCGATCCAGACCTCGCCCTTCTCGCGATGCCGAGCGCGATAAGTGATTCTAGCCTCTTCGGCTTCGCCGTTCCCCAACGCGGAGATCGTTTGCTCAACCCGGGCCAGGTCCGCGGGATTTATGCCGGCGAAGGCCGACGTATCCACCAACTGGTTCGGAGCCCAGCCGAGAACTCGCGCGCTGGACGGCGACGCATAGAGGATCCGTCCATCGACCGCTATGCGCATGACCATGTCTCCCGACTGCTCCGCGAGGAGGCGAAAATCCGCCTCCTTGGCGACCAGGGCGGCTGCCATCTTTTGCCGCAGGTGCAACTGGCGCACCAGGAAGAGCCCCGCAACAGCGAGCCCTCCTATCAGTCCCAGCACCGCAACCATGCGCGTCAGCGCCGCTCTGCGCCAGGGCGCCAAGACGTCGTCTTCCGATTCCGTGGCAACCACGAGAACAGGGTACCGACTGCTCAGCTGATAAAAGCTCAGACGCCGAACGCCGTCGAGAGGCGACGTGAAGTAGTAGACGTCCGCAGTCGGCCGCTCGCGGATTATTCTAAAAAGCGGAGCACTCGACAGGTCGCGGCCCGTATAGCCGTTGTCCGGGCTACGCGCGAGGATAACGCCTTTCGCGGTCGCCAGTGCAATCGAACCGTTCTGGCCAGCGTCGAATCCGCGATAGAACTGCAGAAAATAGTCGACATCGATCGTCGTAAGAGCCACTCCGGCAAAACTGCCGTCAGGATGATTGAAGCGCCTTGAGGCGGTGATGATCCATTGCCCGCTCGACCTGCTCCTCACTGGAGACCCAATGAAGGTTCCCGGGTCAGCCACGGCGCGATGATGCTGGAAATATTCTCGGTCACTGTTGTTGAGACCGGCGAAATTCACAGGCTCGCTGGTTGCGAGCCAGCGGCCGGTCTCGTCATAGACGAACACGGCGCGGATCCGATTCGCGGCCTTGCGCCGGGAAAGAAAGGTCTGAATCTTGGCGATTGCCGCCGGGCTGGTTCCCTCAAGCTCGAGTTGGCCAACCAACACATTTAGAACGGTGTCCGCGAGTTCGAACGTGTCGTCCGCGTGTTGCGTCACCGACCGGGCCAGATTGGCCATGTCCGTTTCGGAGGCCTTCAGGACCGTCACTCGCGAGGACCACTCCCGCCAACCGCTGAGCGCGACGAGCGCCAAGCAGGCAACCGCCACGAATGCCGAGACCCAGAACGTGAGACGCCCTAGGCGAAGATCGCTGCGGTGATCGATCAACAGATGCTCCCTCCACCCTCAATCCGCAAACGCCTTGGGCCAAGGGATGGTTGCTCGCTCCGGTTGAGTTTTTTGGCAGGGCACCGGAAGGAGACCGACGGCATCGATGAGCGGCCTGACCGTCGATCGATATCCCGTGGACTGGTCGGACGAGAAGGACAACACAGCAATCAGCTCAGCTTGACGGCCTTGAGCACTGTGCCGGCCACTCGGCCAAAGCCAGGTTCACTAAAACTCGTCGGATGCAGGCTTCGAACTCCGGCAAGATGTGCCAAGTCGTCGATCCGCCGTTGAGGCCGAATCACCAGGCTCTCTGCCGGCAGGCGCTCGGTCGGCGAAAACGACGCGGGCTTCGCGCCGCGCGTAACAATGTGGGGCAACGGCGCGGCCATTGACCAGATGTTCTTAAGCATCGCCCTGTTCACCGAGCGCGCGATGACACCGTTCCCCCTCAGACGGGCGACGGTAAAGAGCTTGCGGATCAGCAGGTCTCGTTCAAGCGACTGCGGCAAATGGAACTGCACCCCGACAAGCTGGCCTCTTTGTTGCACGACCGTCGCGTCGATCCAACCCACCTGCACGATGTGCACCCGTAGCGGTTCTCCAGCGCGAGGATAGTCAATGCCGGAGCCGAGCAGAACGCCGGCGCCAGAGAGGGAGATGTTGCTCATGCGCCCAGAAAGCCGCTCGCCGGACTCGGTTTGGATCAAGATTGATTCATCGGCATCGAAACGCTCCTCGGTGCGTCCCATCCGCGCCTGCAGCGAGGTCATGCAGACGAAGAAAAGCACGACGATGTTCACGACCGACCAGAAGGCGACCATCGGTAGAGCCGCCGGATGATCGATGATCCGCCATTCCGGGATCGTGTTCAGGACCACACCGACGACCGTCAACGCCATCAGAACCGCCGACGGCCAGAATATCTCCGCGGCGTAGCTTGCGCGTCGCGCAGCAGCTCCCTTGGGCGTCACCCTGAACGCATGCCCCGTCGGCTTGACGAGAGTCTCGAGCACCGTCGGCAGGATCTTGAAGCTCTGGATAGTCGCCGACACCTGAGCGGCGAGCGGAAAGTGCTCGTGCGGCGCGAACCAGGAGATACCGCCGTTAAGCGCCAGAATCGCGGGGAACAAGTAATAGAAGACCGACTCGGGAGTGACGTCGACGACAGGCGCGAGGCCAGTCCACATGAACACGATCGGAACCACCACGACCGCGAGCGCCCGCAGGCCCATAGAGAGCCAATGCGCAGGAAAGAAGAGGAGCCGATGCATCAAGCCCAGTCCGGGTCCGAGCGGGCCGGCGGCGAGATACAGCGTCTGGATCGCGCCACGCGCCCAGCGTTGCCGCTGCACGAAAAAGGCGTCAAGGCTTTCCGGCGCCAATCCAATCGCCAGCGGCTCGCGAAGATAGCGAGTGACGTATCCCTTGCGCAGCAGGACCAGCGTCAGCAGGATGTCTTCTGTGATGGACTGGGTCGGCAAGGCATCGCCCACCGCGCGGAGTGCTGCGCGACGCGTGACGGAGTTGGAACCACAACAAAAGGCACCATCCCAGCCGTCGCGCGCGGGCATGATGGCATCGAAGAAGAACCGTTGTTCGTCCGGCAGCCCCCTGTGCAAGCCGAGATTCGCCTGCATCGGGTCCTCATTGTAGAAGGTGTGCGGGATCTGAACGATTCCGATCTTTGGATCAGCGAAGAAGCCCGTCGTGCGCATCAGGAAATTGCGCTGCGGCACGAAGTCCGCATCAAAGATCGCGAAGAACTCGCCGCTCGTCTTCGTCAGCGCATGATTGATATTGCCGGCCTTGGCATTCAAGTTGTCGGCGCGCGTGAGATAGCCGGCGCCCTTTTGCGTGCAGAGTTCTCTGAGCCAAGGCCTGCGACCATCATCCAAGACCCATACCTGGAAGTTTGGATAGTCCAGACACAACGCGCCCGTAATCGTCTTTTCCAGCACCTCGATTGGCTCGTCATAGGTCGGAATAAAGACGTCGACCGCGGGCAGCTCGTCATCCGGCAGGCTGCGCAGCCGACGCTCGTGCTGATCTGCTTCGCTGCGGCGATCGGTCCTGCGAAGGAAAGTCAGATAGAGAATGAACTGATCTGTGAAGGTCAGAAGCTCGACGAACAGACAGAACCAGATCCAGCCGACCTGATACCAGGTCCCGCTTGCCGGCAGCACGGTGGCGAAAATACGCCATTCGAGATAGCGGGCGACCACAAGCCAAACCACGACAAAGACCGCGACACGGGCCCAGAGGCGCGCGACTGGAAAGGTCGGCGCCAACAGGTACATCGCCGCAAAGATGCCCAGCATCGGCGCAAACAGCTGAGAGAGAGGCAGAGTCATGGCCTGCATGGAACATCTCGCTTACAGGGACGACTGGTCGAGCTCCAGGCGAGCGGTCAGCCATTTCAGCTTCGAGCTGACCAACCGTAACAGGCCGTCGGCTCTGCGCTCGAAGCGCACCTCAGCCAACCGTCCGATATCGCAGGAGCCGTTGCGGTCGGCCAACGTCTCATTGGACGGAAGCGATATCTCAACGGTAATGTTGCCCGGATCAGGCCGCGGCACCCGAGCCGCAAGCAGCCGATCATCGCCGTACGCTGCCGATCCGCGGACTTGCCGGATCTGGCCGGTCTTCCATTCGCGGCTCCCAATCAGGCGGACGGTAGCCGCATCTCCGGCCTTGATCTTCTCGAAATCGCGCTCGGGGAGTTCAACAACGATAAACCGGCGTTCGCAATCTGCAAAATCGAAGACCGATTGCCCTTCCGTGACCATCGAGCCTGGGCTGGCCGCCACCGACCAGACTACATGAGCTGCCGGCAAGGACAGATCGTAGTGATCGAGACGATCAAGTCGAGTGCGTTCCTCTGCGATCTCCGCGGCCAGCTGCGCGGCACGTGAGCTGTTCTGCAACAGGTCTGTCTCGAGCTCCTGGCGGCGGAGGACAAGCCGCTCGCGCTGCTGCTGCGAATAGGGCACATCATTGGCATCGCCACGAAGATAGATGCCCTTCTCAGCCGCCCCCAATTCGGTCTTGAGGCGCTGCAGGCGTTCATCGGCCATCTGGCACCGCGTTGCGGTTGCCTCTTGAGAAGCCTGGGCCTCGCCGGAGCGGATCTGCGAACTGATGCCGAGCTTCACGAGCTTCTCCATCCGGCCCGCGACATCGTTCCGCTGCCGCGCCTCGGCGAGACAGCCACCTTTTTCAACTTGCGTTTCGCCGATCTCGTGGCTCAGCCGCGCCACCATCCCCAAACGATAGTCTTCGCTGCGCTCGCGGAGCTTGCGATCGAGCTCGGCGATTTCCTCGAGTTGCCGACGTGCAAGCTCGGCGCGTTTGGTGGACATGGCAAGCTGCTGATCAAGGTCCATGAGATGCCGGCGATCCGGCGAACGCGCCTCGACCAGCGGCACCACCCGGGTGCGCTGGAAATATTCACCCTTGCGTGGGAGATCTGACGAGAGCTGACCCGCCATTGGTGCAGTCACCCGCATGAGCTCGGCATTGACATAGGCGGAGGGAGCGATTCGGTAGGTCACATACGGCAACAGGGCCCATCCGCTCAGAGCGATGATCCCGAGCGCCAGGGATCGGCGAACAATCCGGCTGCGAATGAAACGTTCGACGTGCAAGCGAGCCACGACTGGATCTCCAATAGGCTTTGGTCGCTGCGTCTGCCCAGCGAAGGCAAGCCAATCGGCGCATGGCCCGGTGTTGGGATGACGTCTGCGCCTGGAGCAATCCGCCAACATTGCTGCTAGCCGAAATCAGGTTTCGTCACCGCAGCAGGGTCGCGTTCGCAACCAAGAGAAGCATATCTAGCTTTCACCACATTAGGTTAAGATGTGTCAAAACCGGAAGACTACGGCTCCCGAATCGAGGAACCAGGATGCCGACCTATTCCCGCTTGAAGTCGGCGCGCCGTTGGCGCCGATCGAACGGCGGCGCGGCTAACGCCCATTCCGAAGCAGCTTCTCCGCTTCTTCGACTTCGGGAAGATTTCGCTCCACGTCGAATTCAGCGAGGACGGGAGCGAGCAGTGTGAAAACCGCGCCGGCTCGGCCATTTGCCTTGTGCAGGCGCGCAAGTCCAAGGGCGCTGCGCAATTCGAAAGTCTTCGCCTGCTGGTGTCGTGCGATTTCCAGCGCTCGGTTGAAGGCATTTTCGGCGCTGGAACCGTCCGGAGGGTCATGACGCGACAAAAGCTCGCCCTGGACGCGATGCAGCTCCGCATCAAGCCAATGCTGACCGGATTGTCCCGCCGATGCGATCAATTCGCTCAAGATGTCCAGCCCGGTTTCGAGCTGGCCCACCTCTGCATCCGCCATCGCGACCTGCATCCCCCAAAACGGTTCACAGAGGTAGCAGTCATTCTCGCGCAGCATGGTCCATCCGCGACGCATTTCCGTCAGTCCGGCCATTCGGTCGCCGGCACGCCAGTTGGCCAGGCCATTCAGGTAGGTACCGGCGGCCACATACAGCGGCATCGTGTGGTCGCGCGCAAGGCCGAGCGCCAGGATAGTATCCGTTTGCTGCAACAGGCCCCCGCATAGCCCGTCGAACACAGCGCGATGAACGAGCGCATTGGCCTGGGAAAGCGCCCGTTTTTCTCCTGAAGCGCTCACCGCTTCGGCGGCGAGCCGGCGCGCGCGAGCGATGCTGCCAAGCGGCCAGAGCACCAGAGCAAGAAACCTCATGATCACGAACGGCAGATCCAGCGCCGAGGGCCTGAACGTCGCGGGATCCGGCTCGGCACCATAGATCGCCAGTGCCTGCTCGAGATGCGTTCTCGCCTTCAGATAGTCGCCCCCGAACCAGCAGGTGACGCCGCCCGTCCAATGCGCAACGACGGCGGCCACTGCCGCGTCTGGTCGTCGCTCCGCGGCACTCATAATGGCGTCCGCCAGCTCCCGCATCGGAGCAAGTTCGCCGTGGGTCAGGCAGGCATTGAAGAGGCCGGAATGGATCGGCGCAAGTTCAACCGGATCATTGATGTCGGCCGCGAACTGCCGGGCGCGCGTCCATGCAGCGACCGTTTCGGGGGCGCTATGCCCGAGGCCACCCCTTAACGCGCGGCCATATGCGATTTGAAGATTCAACCTGCTCATCATTCGATGAGGCTCATCAGGCAACTCATCGGCGATGGCAATCGCCTTGCCGAGATGCGCAATTGCCTCGGAATAGGCCGAGCGCTTCAGCGCCTGCTGGCCCGCCTTGCGCCACCACTCGAGGGCGACCTCGTTCAGCCCAGCCTCAGTGAAGTGGTGCGCCAGAACTTCCGGCTCAGTCTCGGCCACGACCGGAAACTTTTCGCGCAGGACATCGCCGATGCGGGTGTGAAGCACCTGCCGTTTGCTCTTGAGCAGGCTCTCGTAGGCCGCCTCCTGAACGAGAGCGTGCTTGAAACTATAGTTTGCTTCGGGCGGTGTCCCGCGACACACCAGCAGTTCGGCCTCTTCGAGTTGCCCCAGCGCAGCGCTCAGCGTCAGATCATCGCGTCCCGCCACATATCTCAGCAGCGCGTACGAGAAGTCGCGGCCGATGGCGGCGCCAATCTGCGCCACCTCCTTGACCGGCGCCAGCCGGTCGAGCCGCGCCATCAGCGAATCCTGCAGCGTCGCGGGAATGGCCAGCGGCGGGAGCGGACTCTCGAGGCGATAGCGCCCGGCACCTTCGACGAGCCATCCGGACTCCAGCACCATCTTGGTCAATTCCTCGACGAATAGCGGGACGCCATCCGTCCTGTCGATGATCTGCTTCATCATCTCGCGTGGCAGCTGGCGACCGATAGTCACCTGCTCGACCAGCGCCCGCGTGTCCTGCCGATCGAGCCGGTCGAGCCGCAACAGACTGACGTTGCCAAGGCCCGACCAGGAGGGCTCGAACTCCGGCCGCGATGTCATGAGCACGAGTATCGGCAGTCTCCGGATCCGGTCGACCGTGAGATCGAACAGTTCAAGAGTCGTGGCATCGGCCCAATGCATATCCTCGCAGACAATCAGCAGGGGCTGCTCTCGCGCCAATCCCTCAAGCTGATCGAGAAGGGTGGCAAAGGTCTGTCGCCGCTGCTGCGCCGGGCTCAGACCGAGCGGCGGGTAACGGTCGTCGGTTGGGATCGAAAGCAGTGCTGCAATGAGCGCTGTCGCCCGGGCGACCTGCTGCGTTCCAAGCGCCAGCATCGCCTCGAGCTTGTCGAGCTTTTGCCCGGGCGTGTCGTGCGAGCAAATGCCGGCCGCGCGCTCGAGCTGCGCGACAAAGGGATGAAGCGCACTGTTGGTGTGGTAGGGCGAACACTGATATCGCACCCGGCGGTGCACTCCCAACGCGGGGCTTTCGGACAGCGTTGCGACCATGCGCGACTTGCCGATGCCGGCTTCGCCGGAAATCAGCACCATCTGCCCTTGCCCCTGCCATGCCAGAAGCTGGCGCGAGAGCGCGAGTTCGATCTCCTCCTTGCGGCCGACAAAGCCGATCGAGCGCGCCGCATGGACCGCCTCGAAGCGACTTTCCGATGCGGCCGCTCCCTCGACCGCCCAGACTGCGATGGGTTCTGATATCCCCTTGACCTCGCGGCGACCGAGGTTGCGAAACGTGAAGAGATCACCGAGCAGCCGGCGCGTCGACGAGGCAACGACGACCGCTCCCGGCTCCGCCAGGCTCTGGAGCCGGGCAGCGAGGTTTGGTGTGTCGCCGACCGTTGCGTGCTCCTCTGACGCATCTCCGCTGATGAGGTCGCCGACCACCACGAGCCCGGTCGCGATTGCGATCCGCAGCTCAACCCGTTCGTCGCCGCTCGTCTTGAGCTGTCTCATCGCAGAGATGGCGTCGAGGCCCGCGCGCACTGCGCGCTCCGCGTCATCCTCGTGGGCGCGCGGATAGCCGAAATAGACGAGTATTCCGTCGCCGACGAACCTGGCTATGCTGCCGTCATAGGCGGAAATGACCCTTGCGCAGGCGGCGCGATAGGCCCGGATCACTTCCCACATATCCTCGGGATCAAGACGCGCCGAGAGCGCAGTCGACCCGACCAGATCGCAAAACATCACGGTGAGGTGACGCCGCTCGGCGTCATGAGGAGGCGCCCGCGATGCGATCAACGCGGCTGGATCGAGATCGGCGATAGCGCGAAGCATCTTGCGACGATGGCCGAGCAGGACGCCGATCTTTTCGAAGTCGTCGTCCATCAGTTCGGGAAGGACGCCCATGTCGATCCCATTTTGGGCAAAACGCTCGGCGTATTGCCCAAGCCCCAACGTATCGAGCCACTCCGCAATCTGCATTGGCTCCACCGATCGTGTGGTTGGCGGTTCGCAGAGTTTTGGACCACGGCGCGCGGGGACAATATCCCAACGCCATCATGATGGCACGTCTTGTTTGCGGCGCGACAATTTCGGTTGCTCGGTACCTGCACCGCTTCGAGGCGGCGACATTGCTCGATGCGAGCGGCCGCGCTACTCAAAATCGTCTGCACGCCGCGTTGGACGACAAAGGTTGCGAGGCCGTCAGCCACTCACTCAAGCTGAATCCGGCACTGGGCTTGTGCTCACGTCACGACACCGAGCGGACGCCTTCCGTGAGCACAGCAGCCTTCATTCCCTGTCCATGGGCACTTCGTGGTTGCGCGCCATCGTTCCCGCCACGACTTGAAGCGAAGAACCAACCACCCAACAGCCGGCAACAAAGCCGATCAGCCCGTTGGGAAGGTTTTGATCAAGGACAAGGATGCTGACGGACAGAGTTGCTGCGATCGCCGCGCCGAACGTTCCGGCTGCACTCATGAGCTCAGCCGCCTCGGATCCGTTGTATTCCTCCGAGGTGCTCGCAATCGATTTCCGCGCGACACTGCGCGACAAATCGATTCCGACATAATAACTGAGAGCTCCGTAGAACATCGTCAGCAGCACGATCCAGCCGCTTTCAAAAAGGCCGCCTTTCTGACGCAGCAGGGTCGCACCCACGTAGAGGCCGCAAGAGGCCCCAACGGCCGCAAGTCCAATTCTTTCAAGAAGATGGGCCGTCTTGATAAGACTGGAACGGGCGATCCGAAGATTGCCGGCGTGCTTTGTCTGAGAAAATGCGCTGGAAATCGGGTTGCTGATCTTCATTGGGGGCTCCTCGTAAGTAGCAGCCTACCGGCCGACCTCGAACAGAAGCTGCGTGAACGCGTTTCGCGATGCCCGTGATTCCAATTTCAGAAAGATCTGTGAGTGATGGGGCTGGCTTGCTCGTGAGCAAGACGAGAGCCAATCCAAAGCTGCGAGCACGCGGCTGCGCAGGCATTGCATCTCACCCGTGCCTGTCGGTCAGCTTCGGGGTGCGGCAATTTCTTGGGGGAGTGATAGCTCGAAAAAAGAGTGATGGAGTATGAGGCGGTTCACATACCGCGGTTCCCTGCCGCTCCATCCAGTCACAATTTCCGGAGGACAAATCTGCATTGTCACGATACCCGGGAGCGCAGGAGCGGGAGCTGAAGGGCGCCGTTAGTTCACCAGTTGTCCGGCGTTTCGCCGATGTCAGATCTATCCACGCTTGCGTATTTCGTGCACGTCAACTCATGGGTTCGGCCACGTCACGGGAAACGCATCGCACCCTGCGCGTCTCAGGCCGACCACTCCTCGCCCCAGACCTGGACGACGTGCCCGGGCGACACTTCACGATACTGCCGGACCGGCGGCTGATAGTCCGGCGCGCGCACCGGGCTTGTGATCTCGTCGTTGGAGACTTCGCGCCGCGTGCCCCGGCGCGCCGGATCGGGCACCGGCACGGCGGCCATCAGCTTCCTGGTGTAGGGATGCTGCGGATTGCCGAACACGGACGCGCGCGGGCCGATCTCGACGATCTCGCCGAGATACATCACCGCGACCCGGTGGCTCATGCGCTCGACCACCGCGATGTCATGGGAAATGAAGAGATAGGCAAGGCCCATGCTGGCCTGAAGGTCGAGCATCAGGTTGACGACCTGCGCCTTGACCGAGACGTCGAGCGCCGAGACCGCCTCGTCGGCGACGATCAGTTTCGGCCCGAGCGAGAGCGCGCGCGCGATGCAGACGCGCTGGCGCTGGCCGCCGGAGAATTCGTGCGG
>NZ_JALBGZ010000299.1:0-7252 GCF_023006515.1 Bradyrhizobium sp. PRIMUS42 | reverse complement strand
GCTACGGGCCGACCGACTACGTCCTGCCGCTGGAGCCGCTCGCGGACAAATGGCGCAGCTTCGGCTTTGCCGTGCAGGAGCTCAACGGCCACGACGTCGGCACCCTGCGCAACCGCAGCGACAGCGGCAAGCGAAAGTTTCCTCAACATGGTGATCTCCTGAGAACTGCCGGCGCGGGGGCAATCCGCGTCGATGGAAAGGCCGCCGAAACGGTCCGCCTGATGGCCAGGCTTTGGTTTCGATGGAAGGAGCTTAAGCCGGCGGACTGAACCAAAGCCTGAATGGGGGCTTCAGATTGGGTTCATCTGGGTGAAATTGTCGTAATCCATGCTGCAATCGCCGGTCCCGGTCCTGCGGCGAAGCGCCTGTGACGTCATCCCGGCGGTCGCTTGCCGGATCGCAAAGGCGCCGATATAAGCCCCGCAACTCGACAACCACCGCTTTCTTCCCAAGGACAAGATTATGGCCATCGAACGCACTTTCTCGATCATCAAGCCCGACGCGACCGCGCGTAACCTGACTGGCGCCGTCAACGCCGTGATCGAAAAGGCCGGCCTGCGCATCGTCGCGCAGAAGCGCATCCGCATGACCAAGGAACAGGCCGAGACCTTCTATGCCGTTCACAAGGCGCGGCCGTTCTTCGGCGAGCTGGTCGAGTTCATGACCTCGGGCCCGGTGGTGGTCCAGGTGCTGGAAGGCGAGAACGCCATCGCCAAGTACCGCGATGCGATGGGAGCGACCGATCCGTCCAAGGCCGCCGACGGCACCATCCGCAAGCTCTACGCCAAGTCGATCGGTGAGAATTCCGCGCACGGCTCCGATGCGCCGGAGACCGCCGCGATCGAGATCGCGCAGTTCTTCTCGGGCAACGAGATCGTCGGCTGATCCATCAGCCGGTAGTTTAAGCCGACACGGGCGAAAGGACGTATTGTGAACTGGCTCTGGCAGATCTTCGATCCCGCTACGATCGGGGCGTTCTTCACCCAGTTTCGCAACGAGATGGCCGAACCGACCTTCTGGATCGCGGTCGGCAAGATCATCTGGATCAACATCCTGCTCTCCGGCGACAACGCGCTGGTGATTGCGCTCGCCTGCCGCGGCCTCTCGCCGCGGCACCGGCTGTGGGGCATGATCTTCGGTGCCGGCGCAGCGGTGATGCTGCGGATCATCTTCACCGGCATCGTCGCGACCTTGATGGAGCTGCCGTATCTCAAGCTCGTCGGCGGTCTCGCGCTGATCGTGATCGCGGCCAAGCTCCTGGTGCCGGAAAACGAGGACGAGGACGACGTCGAGTCCGCCTCGCATCTGTGGCAGGCCATCCAGATCGTCGTGGTCGCCGACATCGTCATGAGTCTCGACAACGTCATCGCGGTTGCCGCCGCGGCCAATGGCAGCGTGCCGCTCTTGATCCTCGGCCTTGCCATCAGCGTGCCGCTGATCGTCGCCGGTGCGGCGCTGATCATGGCGCTGCTCGAAAAGCTGCCGGTCCTGGTCTGGGCTGGTGCTGCGCTGCTCGGCTGGATCGCGGGCGAGGTGATCGCGACCGACCCAGGCGTCGCGCCGAGGCTGCACACGCTGTTCGAGGGCCCGTTCGGTGCCTCGCTCGACACGATGCTCGGGGCCTTGCGCATCCCGCCGCAATTCGGCCATGGCGGCGCCGGCGGCGAATATCTCTGCGCGATCCTCGGCGTTGTCGTCGTGCTGGTCGTCGGCACCATCTGGCGCCGGCGCAGCCTGAGCGCCGCCGCACTGGAATCGTCCGAGCGGCACGCCAGGGCGTCGGCGGAGTAGGCCTCCTCAGTCGATCGTTCCGAGTTCCGTCACCCGTGTCGTCCAGTAGACCAGCTTGGTTCCAGTGAACGAAACCCGCAGGCGGTCGAGCAGGCGGCCGGCGTCTTTTCCTGCCAGCACCACTTGCACGAGGGTCTGGTCGGCATGGCCCTTCACGCGTTCGGCGGCCGTATGCAATCGAACTTCGGCGCCGTGACCGGCTCCCTGAGAGGCCGTGAATCCCGAAACCAGATCGCTCTGTTCGGCGAGATGGTCGAACACCTCGTCGCGGAGCTGATGCGGCACGATCAGCGTGAGACAGACGGGCTGGTCAATCATTTCGCCACCTTCGAGGTCCCGCCATAGCGGCGATACAGGATCGGCAGGAGAATCAGGGTGAGCAGGGTGGAGGACAGGAGTCCTCCGATCACGACGATGGCGAGCGGTCGCTGCACTTCGGACCCGGGGCCGGAGGCGAACAGCAGCGGGATCAAGCCAAGCGCCGTGATGCTCGCGGTCATCAGCACCGGCCGCAGCCTGCGCATCGCGCCGTCGACGACGATACGATCCTCGCGAAGGCCGTGAGCGCGGAGTTGATTGAAGTAGGAAACCAGGACGACGCCGTTGAGGACAGCGATGCCCAGCAGCGCGATGAATCCGACCGAGGCGGGCACCGACAGATACTCGCCCGTCACGACCAGGGCGAAGACGCCGCCGATCAGGGCAAAGGGAATGTTGACGAGCACCAGCAAGGCCTGGCGGATGGCACCGAACGTGGTGAACAGCAATACGAAGATCAGGCCGATCGCGACGGGGACCACGACGGACAGGCGCGCGGCGGCGCGTTGCTGGTTCTCGAACTGTCCACCCCAGGTCAGCCGGTAGCCGTTCGGAAGCGGGAGTTCGGTCGCCACCTTCTGGCGCGCGGCTTCGACGAAGCCGACCATGTCACGGCCGCGGATGTTGGCACGAACCACGCTCATGCGAGCGCCGTCCTCGCGGTCGATCTTCACCGGTCCGTCCACGCGCTGGATGCGGGCGACCTGCGACAGTGCCACGTGCTGTCCGGAACCGAGCGTCAGCGGCAGGCTCGCCAGCAGCGTCGGCGCTTCCCGCGTCGTCTCGCTGCCCCGGACCAGAATCGGCGTGCGGCGTCCCTCCTCGAGGGCTGTCCCGATCGTTCGGCCCTCGATCTGGGTACGGAGCGAGTTGACGATCGAATCCACGGTCAAGCCGAGGCGGCCGGCCTCCATGCGATTGACCGCAACGGTGTAATATTGAGCGCCTTCGTTCAGCGTGGTGTAGACGTCCTCGGCGCCGTCGATGCTGGACAGGATCGCCGACAACTTCGCCGCGGTTTCGTTCAGCCGGGCGATGTCGGGGCCGAAGATCTTGACGGCGACGTCGCCGCGCACGCCGCTGATCATCTCCTGCACGCGCATGTCGATCGGCTGGGTGAAGCTGAGCGCGATGCCGGGAAAGCCGGCCAGTACCTCGCGAAGCTTCTGCAGCAGGGCCTCGCGATTGTCGGTCGCCCGATCGGCCGCCGGCTTGAGCACGAGGAACGTGTCGGTCTGGTTGGGGCCCATGGGATCGAGGCCAAGCTCGTCGGACCCGGTCCGAGCGACGATGCCGGCAATGTCAGGTACGGCCAGAAGCGCGGTCTGGAGCCTTGCATTCATGGCAAGCGACTCGTCGAGGTTGACGGACGGCAGCGTCTCCACGCTGACGATGACGTCACCTTCGTCCATCGTCGGCATGAAGGTCTTGCCGAGCTTTGTGTAGGCGAGGCCCGCAGCGACAAGGCCGATCAGCGCCGCAGCCATCACCTTGCGCTCGTTGTTCAGGGCCCAGTTCAACGCGGGTGCGTAGACCCGTTGGGCCGCACGCACCAGCAGGGGATCGCGATGCGACGCGGACTTGAGCACGAAGGACGTCGCAACCGGGATCACAGTGAGCGCCAGCAGCAGCGAACCGGCAAGCGCGAAAATGATGGCGAGCGCGACCGGGATGAACAGCTTGCCCTCCAACCCCTGCAACGTCAGCAGGGGGACGAACACGATAATGATGATGAGCACGCCCGAGGCGACCGGCTCCAAAACTTCGCAAACCGAACGGTAAACCAGGTGGATCAGCGGGGTGGCCTTGCCCGGTTCGTGCTTGCCGAGATTGCCGACGATGTTCTCGACCACGACGACCAGCGCGTCGATCAGCATGCCGATTGCGATCGCAAGTCCGCCGAGGCTCATCAGGTTGGCCGACATTCCCACCAAGCGCATGACGATCAATGCGATGACGATGGCGAGCGGCAGGCTGAGAGCGATCACCAGCGAGGCCCGCCAATTGCCGAGGAAGAGCAGCAGAAGAACGATGACGAGGGCGGTGGCTTCGCCGAGTGCCCGCACCACGGTGCCGACGGCGCGGTTGACCAGACGGCTGCGGTCATAGAATACGTTGATCGAAACGCTCTTCGGCAGCGAGGGTTGCAGCTCGGCTAGCCGAGCCCGCACGTCGCGGATGAGCTGACCCGCATTGGCGCCGCGCAAGCCGAGGACCAGCCCCTCGACGGTTTCGCCGCGGCCGTCCGCCGTGACGGCGCCATAGCGGGTCAGGGTCCCGACTTTGACGCTGGCGACGTCGTTGACCAGGATCGGCACCCCCTCGCGTGTGTCGACGACGATGGCCTTGATGTCCTCGATCGAACGGATGCTGCCTTCGATCCGGACCAGGGCGCTGTCCTCGCCCTGGTTCACCCGCCCGGCGCCGTCGTTGCGGCTGTTGGCTTCGATGGCCCGCCGAAACAGGTCGTAGGAAATGCCGCGCGCGGCAAGCGCATCGTTGCGCGGCACGATCTCGAAGGCGCGGACATAACCGCCGAGCGCATTGACGTCCGCAACGCCAGGGACCGTCCGCAGCGCGGGGCGGATCACCCAATCGAGCAACGTCCGGCGCTCGGCGAGCGAAAGCTCGGCGCTGTCGATCGTGAACATGAACATCTCGCCGAGGGGGCTTGTGATCGGCGCAAGACCTCCGCTCACCCCGTCCGGGAAATCACGCGAGATATTCGATAGTCGCTCCGATACCTGGTTGCGCGCCCAGTAGATATCGGTGCCGTCCTCGAAATCGACGGTGATGTCGGCCAGCGCATATTTCGTGGTCGAACGAAGGACCTTCTTGTTCGGCAATCCGAGCAGTTCGAGCTCGACCGGGACCGTGATCCGCTGCTCGACCTCTTCGGGGGTGAGGCCTGCCGCCTTCATGATGACCTTCACCTGAACCGGCGAGACGTCGGGAAAGGCGTCGATCGGCAGGCCGGGCAGGAGGACGGCGCCGGCGCCGATCACCAGCAGCGCGCTTAGCAGGACGAACAGTCGCTGCGACAACGCGAACGCAACCAGGCGCCGGAGCATCTATTGCCCCAGTCCGGAGAGAATGCCGCGAAGCGCCGAGATGCCGCCGATCGCAATCTCATCCCGGTCCGTGACCGCACCCGCCACGACGACATGGTCCTGATCTTCCGCAAGCAGCTTGACCGGGACCAGCCGGAAGCCGCCGTCGAAAGCGACGAACACCGACGTTTGCTCGCCGCGCCGTATCAGCCCGCTGTAAGGGATTTCCCAGGCGCTTTCGCCGGCGGAGATAAAGCCGATGCGCGCGGCGGTGGTCTGGCCGGGATGCAGCTCGCCGTCGTTAGGGACTTCGGCGCGAACCAGGATGGTCTGGGTGGCAGGATCGATGGTCTCGGAGACCAGCACGACCTTGCCTGGGGTGGAATAGCCCTCGATCTCGACTTTCGCACCGGTGCGGATCGATCGAATATTGGCGGCAGGAACCGCGATTTCGGCCCATAGCGGTGAGAGCCGCGCCAGCTTGACGAGCGGCGCGGATTGTTCGAGCCGCTGCCCTGGCGACACCGCGATCTCGACCACGGATGCGGTTTGCGGCGCGTTGACCGTGAGCGTCGCGCTGATCGCCGCTTCCTGGGCCAGCCGGGAGATTGCATCGTCGGACATCCCGCTCAGATGCAGCATCTGACGCCGTTCGGCGACCACGAGCGCGGCCTGGCGCGCTTCGGCCTGGCTGGCCTCCAGCACGCGTTGCGGCACGGCCTTGCCCTCGAACAGATCGACGTTGCGCTTCAGCTGCTGGCTCGCGAGAAGCTCCTGTGCGATCGCGTGCAAATAGTCGCGCTGTTGGGAGACGAAGCTCGGACTCTCCAGGGTGACCAGCGGCTGGCCGGCCGAGGCTCGGTCACCGCGCCCGACCAGGAGATTGGCGACCATGCCGGCCACCGGTGCGCTGACGACCCGCAATTGTTGCGTGGGGATCACGATCTGGACGGGATAGGGCAGCGTCAGATCGGTTCGGCTCGCGACCGGATGGGTTACGCGGACGCCGAGATTGCGCGCCTGCGCATCTGTCAGCTTCAGTTCATTCTGTGCGTCCGGCGCTGAAGGCCAAGAGCTCAATGCCAGCGCAAGCAGAACCCGGGCCGTCATGCTCCGAGCGGGGCTCAGAAGGAAAATCCCATGGTGCAGTTGCATGGCGTAAGTCGTCCGAAGCGCCGCATTCGATATTTCGTTTACGCTGGCGGGACGCCGATGGGTTGATGTGCATCAAGCGCGCCTCGTCTGTGGAGCATATTTTTGGTCGCGCCGGAGATAACTGTGGTTTTGGCTCATTCGCGCGAACGCAGAAGCCAACACTGTTCCGAAATATGCAGGAGCAAAGTCGTGAAATTGAGCAAAGTTACCTGCACGCTGCTCAGCGGTGTCATTGCCTCGCTCGCTTTTGTGCAGCCAGCGCTTTCCCATAGCGGAACGGCGCAGGATCCGTGGAGTCCGGCGCACATCGACATGCTTCCGGCCGAAATTCGCGCAGACGTGCAGAAATGGAACGCCGCGTGTGGAGGCTCCATCGCGGCTGCCCAACATTTTGCGCTCTATCTGACCGTACCGGGCACGGAGTTCGTGGCCCTTCACTTCGACGATTTTCATTGCCGCAGCAGAGCCGTTCATTGCAATTCCGCGGGATGTCTGCACGAAGTGTATGCCGCGACGGCCGGCCGATACCGTCGCGTGCTTGCCGTGCGCGCCTATGACATCCGACTTTCGTCCGTCAACAATCAGGCCTTCGTCGAGCTCCTCGACGGCAAGGGAAACAGTCGGACGCTTCGTTGGAACGGTAGCCGATTCGTCGCGAAGTAGATGCCGGTGCAGATGCCTGTCGTTTGCATCTGTCTCGTCGCGCTCTAAAGCGCGATGCGATTGGGATGAATCGTCATCGCGCTTAAGGTTGTTGCTTAAGCATGATCTTTTCGAACAACCGTTGCGCACTTTTTTGAATCATGCTTCAGCGCCGCACGATCGAGCCGGCGCGGTTGATCAGCCGGGCGAGCGCGCGGAAGCGGCTGCCGACGCGGTCGGCGACGAGATCACCGAGGCGGTGCTCGAACACCAGCATCAGCTTGCGGCCCTGGCTG
>NZ_JALBGZ010000298.1:0-7281 GCF_023006515.1 Bradyrhizobium sp. PRIMUS42 | reverse complement strand
CTCTGCCTTCGGAACGCGCCCAAGCCGCAACGGCAGCCGCACGTTTTCGCGCACGCTGGCCCAGGGCATCAGGGTGGGCTCCTGAAACACGAAACCGATGCCGTGACCCGGCTGCGGGACGCCCTCGCGGCGCGCCACCCGCACGCTGCCCGATGACGGCGCGCTGAGCTCTGCGATGATGCGCAGCACCGTCGACTTGCCGCAACCGGAGGGGCCCAGCAGCGAGATGAACTCGCCCTTGCGGACAGTGAGATCGAACGGGCCGAGCGCCATGACGCCATTGTCATAGGTCTTCGTGACCCCGCGCAGGCTGACGGCGAGCGCCGTCAGGCTGGCCTCGACGGCGGATGAGGTTTGGACAGGGGACATCGACCGTGCGTTACGGCTTGCTCGGGCGCAGCTCGACGCCGACGCCCTTGTTGACGAAGCGCAGCGTGTAGGATTTGCGGAAGTCGAGATCCGCCTTGACGACGCCGGCCTTGACCATCTTGTTGAAGAAGGAGGCGTAACGCTCGTCGCTCATCGCGCCGATGCCGTTCTTCAAGCTGTCGCCGGAATCGACGATGCCATGCTCCTTCATCTTGGCGACGGAATAGGCGAGCAGATCGTCGGTCATCTCAGGATTGAGCTTCTTGATCATGGCGTTGCCGGCAGAATTGTCGCGGTAGATGTAATTGTACCAGCCGACCATGGAGGCATCGACGAAGCGCTGGACGAGATCGGACTTCTTCTCGACGATGTCGCGGCGGGTCTCGATCAGGGTCGAATAGGTGTTGAAGCCGTAATCGGCGAGCAGCAGCACGTTCGGCTTGAAGCCGGCGGCCTTCTCGACCGCGAAGGGCTCGGAGGTGACGTAGCCCTGCATGGCGCTCTTGGGATTGGCGATGAAAGGCTGCGGATTGAAATTATAGGGGCGGACGTTCTTCTCGCTGAAACCATATTCGGACTTCAGCCATTGAAAGTAGCTGCCCATGCCCTCCTTGGACACGAACAGCGTCAGCGGCTTGAGGTCCTCGATCTTGCTGACCTTGGCATCCGGCTGCGTCAGCATCACCTGCGGATCCTTCTGGAAGATCGCGGCGATGGTCACGACGGGGACGTTGTTGGCGACCGCATCGAACGACATCAGCGTGTTCGCCGCCATGAAGAAATCGATCTTGCCGGCGATCAGCAGCATCCGGTTGTTCTCATTGGGCCCGCCGGGGACGATGGTGACGTCGAGGCCGTATTTTTTGTAGGTGCCGTCGGCGACGGCCTGGAAGAAGCCGCCATGCTCGGCCTCGGCGACCCAGTTGGTGCCGAAGGTGACCTTGTCCAGCGTCTCGGCGCGCACGGGGACGCCGCAGACGAAGGCGGCCATCAGGCCCGCCGTGAGCGCTCGCCGCAGATGAAAGGGGGTCATAATGGCACTCCGTCGATCGCTTCCGGCCAATCGCGTCTGGCTCATGTGGACACAACGCGATAAAACCGCATGACATCAGGGGACGCGAGCCGGCCGGGCCCGCATCCCCTGATAACCCAAATTACGTGACAAATTCGGGCAAAGAAACCTTGATGACGCCGTCCCGCGACTGGACCGAGATCCGCTGGGCCGATGCGCCCCCTGCGGAGACGTCGCGCTGGATCGCGGTGCTGCCGCTGGCGGCGACCGAGCAGCACGGCCCGCATCTGCCTGTGACGACCGACGTGTTGATCGCGGAGGCGTATCTGGCGCGGGCGCGCGAGTTGTTGCCTGAGAACGTTCCAGCGACGTTTCTCCCCGTCGAGCCAGTCGGGATCTCCACCGAGCATATCGATTATCCCAGCACGCAGACGCTGGCGAACGACGTCGCGCTGAAGCGATGGACGGGAATCGGCGAGGATGTCGCGCGGCGCGGCGTGAGGAAGCTCGTCATCATCACCAGCCATGGCGGCAACAGCGCGGCGATGATGTTGATTGCGCAGGATTTGCGCGCGTATCAAAAACTGTTGGTGGTGACGACGTCCTGGTCGCGGCTTTCGGGCGCTGACCAATTGTTCCCGGCCGACGAAGTGCGACACGGCATTCATGGCGGCGCCATCGAGACCTCGATCATGCTGGCGCGCTATCCCGATCAGGTGCGTAAAGCTGAAATCGCGGATTTTCCCGCGAGCAGCATCGCGATGGAAAAGCAGTATCGCTGGCTGTCGACGCAGCGGCCCGCACCGTTTGCCTGGCAGGCGCAGGATCTGAACGCCAGCGGCGCAATCGGCAACGCGACATTGGCCGTGGCCGAGAAGGGCGAGCAACTCGTCGATCAAGGCGCCCGCGCTTTTTGCGAGCTTCTGAGCGAGGTCGATAACTTCGACGTGAACAGGCTCGCCAAGGGCCCCCTCGGCTAGGCCATATCCATCTGGAATTGTTCAGGAATATGCTTCGATTCGGGAGCGGCTTTGCCGCATTCGAACCGGACGCGAGCAGCCTCCGTCAAACTGGGCACGCGGGCCACAACGGACCGCCTCAACCCCGGATGGAGTTTCACATGTCGATCAAGACCAAGATTGCCGCCATCGCTCTCGCCGCCCTCGCCGTCACCGGCAGCATCGTGTCCACCACGTCCTCGGCCGAAGCCAAGCAGCCCGGTTGGGTCTGGGGTGTCGGTGCCGGCATCGCCACTGCCGCCGTCGTCGGCTCCGCGATCGCCGCCAGCAACGACCCCTATTACAACGGCTATCACCGCTGCGGCTGGGTCGCCCAGTACAACGCCTTCGGCCAGTACGTCGGCCGCGTTCGTACTTGCTACTGATTTGAGTACCTGAGGCCGATCTCACGTGGATCCTGCGTCCGACACGGGCGCCTCATCCACCCCGTGTCGTGCCCCCGACCCCGCCCGGACGTCCCCCCGGGCGGGGTCAACTGTTTTAGTGCCGCCAGAACAGCCCAACAATGACTCAGACTGTCCTTCCGATTGCACGTTCCACGTGTCAGGATACGAATGGGTGGCTGGAGGGCGAGCGTGAATTGGCGGATCTCAATTGGATCGATCCTGATTGCGATCCTGACATCGACACAAGCATTTCCCGAGCCGGCCTCACAGCCGCAAACAGTGATCCAGGGCGACAGCCGCCCCGCCGTGGACGTCGAACTCGTGATCGCGGTCGACGTTTCCTACTCGGTGCAGCCGGATGACCTGGCGGCCCAGCGCGAAGGCTATGCCAAGGCCGTTGTCTCGGAGGAGTTTCTTCGGGCCTTGCGGACCGGCCCTATCGGCAAGATCGCGCTGACCTACTTCGAATGGTCATCGACAAGGGATCAGGACGTCGTCGTCCCCTGGCGGCAGATCGACGGACCGGAAGCGGCCGAGGCCGTCGCAGCTGAAATCATGAAGGCACCGATCCGCCGCGGTTCGCGCACGTCGATTTCGGGTGCGATCAAGTTCGCCATGCCGCTGTTCGAGCTGAACCCGTACCGGGGCGCGCGCCGCATCATCGACGTTTCGGGCGATGGCCCCAACAACAACGGCGATCCTGTCGCCACCGCGCGCGACACAGCAGTGCAGCAGGGCATCGTCATCACCGGCCTGCCGATCGTGGTCAATGCAACGCCTCCTGGTCAGGTGGACATCAGCCATATCGATCATATCGATTGGTACTATGAGGATCGCGTGATCGGCGGCCCAGGTTCCTTTGTTGTGCCGGTCACCGATCGCGAAAACTTCAAGGAGGCGATCCGGACCAAGTTGGCGCTCGAGGTCGCGGGCCGCACGCCGGATCACTCGCCGGCGCCCTCAGTGGACAAGAAACCGCGGGTTCTCTGCACGATTGGTGAAAAACTCTGGCAGCAGCGGTGGGATACGGCCGGTCCGGCGACGAACGGTCCGGCCCCGAGCAAGCCAGCGGCGAATGGTCCGGCGGCGATCAATCCGATCAGCCAGGATGACGCGTTGCTCAGCAAGAAGATCAAGGGCATCTGCCGCGGCTGCTAGGTGCTCTCGTTAGTCGCCGACTGACCGCCGACCTTCGCGATTCCCCCGACCCTCGCATTTGTCCTGGGCTTGGATAGGTCTCCAGCAAAGGCCGGGCTCCGCTCGTACAATCGCGGTTTCTGCCCCGTTGAGGCGATGTTGCAGTCCCGTCACATGACGGTGCGAACCATCACCCGCGGCAATCCGCACCAGTTGCTATTGCGAATTAATCGCAATAAGGTTCGCAACGAGCGCAGGGACTTGGGACGAAATTGCGTCGGGCAGAGATCATCTCGGCCGATCGCGTGACCTCAGGACCCTGATGACAGGGGCACCGCGAATCGGCAGGGATGTCGCGGCGGGTGGATACATTCGCGTTTGGGGGCGTAGGTTTTGACGTTGAGAAGTCACCGACACCGGTTGCTGCACACGGCGGCCGTCGCAGGCCTCCTGGGGCTTCCCGTTGCTGCCCACGCGGCCGATCTGCCGCTGAAGGCGCCGGCGCTGAGAGCGGTCTATGACTGGACCGGACTCTATATCGGCGCGCATGCCGGCTATGGCCGCGGCTCGTCGCACTTCGCACTGAACGACGGCACCGCAATTGGCGACAGCGGCGTCTTCAGCGGCATGATCGGCGGCGTGCAGGCCGGCTACAATTACCGGCTCAACTCCGGCTGGCTGATCGGCGTCGAAGGCGATTTCTCGTTTCCCAACTACATCACCTCGAATTCGATCGTGTCCTTCCTGGCGACACCCGCCAACACCGTCACGCAGCAATGGGACTACGCCGCGAGCGTGCGCGGCCGCGTCGGCTACACCAGCGGTCCGTGGCTGGTCTACGCCACCGGCGGCTTTGCCTGGATGGGCGAGCGCTATTTCGACACGCCGGCCTCCGGCGCCGAAATCCCGAAGATCCTGAACACGCGGCCCGGCTGGATCGCGGGCGCGGGCGTCGAATACGCCTTCGCGCCGCATTGGAGCGCACGGCTCGAATATCTCTACAGCCGCTTCGACGGCGCGAATGTCGCCTTCTCTACGGGCGCCCAATACACCTCGTCGTCGCTCGACTTCCAGCAAGTCAGGGTCGGCCTCAACCGGAAGGTCGATTGGCCGGGCGTGCCCAGCTACGACCCGAAGAGTTCTTTGATCGACACGGAATCCGATCGCTGGGAGATCCACGGCCAGAGCACTTATCTGCCGCAGGGCTATCCGTCGTTCCCCGCGCTCTATACCGGACCGAACTCGCTCTCGCCGTCGCGGCAAGCCAAGGCGACCTGGAGCAACAGCCTGTTCCTGAACGCACGGCTGTGGGACGGCGGCGAGGTCTATTACAATCCCGAACTGCTGCAGGGATTTGGACTGAACGACACGGTCGGCGCGGCCGGCTTCCCCAACGGCGAAGCGCAGAAGTCGAACTTCCCCTATCCGCACTACAACACCTCGCGCCTGTTCGTGCGCCAGACGTTCGGCTTTGGCGGCGAGCAGGAGGAGCTCGCGAGCGGGCAGCTGCAGCTGGGACAAAAGGTCGACGTGTCCCGCCTCACGGTGCAGGCCGGCAAGTTCGCTGTCGTCGACGTGTTCGACGGCAACGCCTACGCCAAGGACACCCGCAGGGATTTCATGAACTGGTCGATCTGGGCGCCGGGCGCCTTCGACTATTCCGCCGACAAGGTCGGCCTCACCTACGGCGTCACCGCCGAGCTCAATCAGAAGCAATGGGCGCTGCGCGGCGGCTATTTCCTGATGGTCTCCGAGTCCAACTCGAATCATTTCGACACCAGGGTCGGGGAGCGCGGCCAGTACGTGCTCGAGCTCGAGACGCGCTTCTCGCTGTTCGGCCAGCCCGGCAAGCTCAGGACCATGGGCTGGCTCGACAGCGCCAATATGGGCAGCTTCCGCGAGACGCTGAACAATCCCGCGCTCAATCTCGACATCGCGCAGACCCGGCGCGGCCGCGTGAAGTATGGTTATGTGCTCAACCTCGAGCAGGCGATCACGGACGATGTCGGCCTGTTCAGCCGCTGGAGCTGGAACGACGGCAAGAACGAGACGCTGGCCTTCACCGACATTCATCGCAGTCTATCCGCGGGATTGTCGATCAAGGGCACGAGATGGGGGCGGCCCGACGACGTGGTCGGCATCGGCGGCGCGATCAATGCGATTTCGCAGGACTACCGCGACTTCCTCGCCGCCGGCGGCCTCGGCGTGCTGGTTGGCGACGGTGCGCTCAACTACCGCAAGGAGCGCATCCTCGAAACCTATTACGCCTATGCGGTGAACAAGAATCTCACGCTCACCGCCGACTACCAGCTGATCGTCAACCCTGCCTACAATGCCGACCGCGGACCGGTGTCGGTGTTCTCAGGACGGCTGCACGGCGAGTTCTGAGCCGCCACGGCTCAGAACAAGAGCGTGCCCCCCCGAGACGAACAGCAGCGCCAGCACGATTTTGCGGAATGCGGCCTCGTCGATCCGGCCGAACAGTTTCAGTCCCAGCCACGTTCCGGCAAACAGGAACGGCAGGCCGAGCGCGAACAGCTTCGCCGTGTCGAGCGAGAAAGCCGTTGACCAAACCGACCGTCATGTCAGCGGCCGCCGGCACGACGGCCGCGAGCTTGGGGCTGCGGCCGGAAGAATGCGTACAGGCTATAGGCGATCAGAACAGCTCCAACCACGATGCGGACACTCTTCGGATCAGCCCAGGTTAAGAAGCGATACCCCGGTCGGCACGCCGATGACTGCACCGATGATGAAAGGCCACAGCCGGCGCCAGTCGAGCACAGCGCGCAGCTTCCAGACCGAGTAACCCTGCACGAGAAGGCCGAAGCCGACGATCAGACTGGCGCTCTGAACAGGCGTCAGCACGTAAAGCCACAGCGATGCCGCGACGAGGCCGAAGGCGAAGCCGGAGGTCTAGGTGAAGCTGCCTCCCTGTACAATGAGCTTGTTACGCGGCCCGGATCGCATCCAGGAATTTTCCGACCTCGACCTTGAGACGGCTGCTCTCGCCGGACAGTGACTTGGCGGACGCGAGCACGTTGGAAGATGCAGATCCGGTCTGGCTTGCGCCGCGCTGCACGTCGACGATGCTGGCAGAGACCTGCTGGGTGCCGCGCGCGGCCTGCTGCACGTTGCGGGAAATCTCCCGCGTCGCTGCGCCCTGCTCCTCGACTGCCGCGGCGATTGCGGAAGCGATCTCGGACATGCGGCTGATGGTGTCGCCGATCGCCTTGATGGCGCCGACCGAATCCTCCGTCGCGGTCTGGATTCCCGCGATCTGCTGGCTGATCTCGCCGGTGGCCTTGGCGGTCTGCTCAGCCAGCGCCTTGACCTCGGAAGCGACCACCGCAAAGCCGCG
>NZ_JALBGZ010000297.1:0-7284 GCF_023006515.1 Bradyrhizobium sp. PRIMUS42 | reverse complement strand
GCCGCGGCGGATCGCCGGCTGGGCGATCCGCGCCTGGTGGCGGAGCGCACCGGGGAAATTGTCGATGATGCCGTTCGGATCGGGGTCGCCCGCATAGGCCCTGACCTCCAGCCCGGCCGCGCCCTGACGCGCGGAAAACACCCCCCAATGCGAGGTGTGCGGCTTGAAGCCATCCGACAGGTCGAGACCGGGGTCGGGGAAGCCAATCGTATCGTCCATCATCTGATCCTTATTCCGGGTCCGGTCCGCAATCGGGCTGGTAATATACCGATCCGTTCCGGACGTCGTCGAGATCAGCCTTGACGGAAACGCTGGGCTGCCCCGCGCCGCGGACGTCGTGATCACACTATGACGATGCGCGCTTGGACAGGGCGTCCCCCAGGCGCCGGAGTTCGGCCTCACCCGCCCGCGCAGCAATCGACCAACAGCCGCCAGATCCGCTGCGCCTCGTCCCGCGCGTGACCCTCCGGCACCTTCTCAACGCTGGACCGACCATAATCGGCGCGCGTTTGGCGAGGCACGACCCACCGCTCCGAGATCGGGTCGTACCATTTTCCGATGTTCATCTCAGTCACGGCGATCGACTCACAGATTTGATCAACGGTTGAGCGATGCGCCTGCCGCGGTCTCATGCGAGCCATTCGGCGACGCGCCACCCAATTTACCAATCGTGAGCTCGCATGATCGTTCCGCTTCTGGATCTCATCCCGGCCGCGCCGGATGAAGCGTGCGCGGATGCCGCTCGTGCAGCAGCCGCGCGAGCTCCTCGCGCTCGCTCTCGCGTCCTTTCATGGCGGTCTCGAACAGCGCCTCCTGGATGTCGCGAGGCATGTCGCCCCACACGTCCATGGCGGCGCGTCCGAGCAGGCCCGCGAGATGATCAACTCCATCGCTCATTCGGCTCTCCTGGTCTGCACACGGAAATGGAACAGCTGCGGCGGTCTAGCGTTCCAGTGTCATCATTGTGAAAAGGAGGCGTCTTTTATGGGATTATTCACCAAGGACATCAAATCGATGGAAGACCTGCTGCTGCACGGGCTGCAGGACATCTACTACGCGGAGCAGCAGATCCTGAAGGCGCTGCCCAAGATGATCGACAAGGCGACCAACAGGGATCTCGCCACCGGGCTGAAAGCTCACCTGGACGAGACCAACAAGCAGGTCGAACGGCTCGACAAAGTATTCGCCAAGCTCGGCAAGCAGCCCAGCGGCACGCAGTGTCCGGCCATCGATGGCCTGATCGAAGAAGCCGACGCCACCGCCGGCGAGATTGAGGACAAGGCCGTGCTCGACGCCGCGATCGTCGCCAATGCACAGGCCGTGGAGCACTACGAAATGTGCCGCTACGGCACGCTGATCGCCTGGGCGGAAGCACTCGGCCACGACGACATCGTGCGCTTCCTCACCACCAATCTGAATGAAGAGAAGGCTGCCAACACCAAGCTGAACACCGTGGCGTTGCGCAAGGGCGTCAACGCCAAGGCGTCCAACGCGGCCTGACCGCTTGCGACGTGGCGGCCCGGCTTCCGGCGCCGCCACGGTTCTCGTCAAATGAACGGCTTTCCGCCGGTGACGGCCAACGTCGCCCCCGAGGTGTAGCTCGATAGCGGATCGGCCAGCATGACATAGGCGGTTGCAAGCTCGGCCGGCTGGCCGGCGCGCTGCATCGGAACCTGCTTGCCGAAGTTCTTGACCCTTTCCTCCGACATGGTCGATGGAATCAGCGGCGTCCATATCGGGCCCGGAGCAACGGCGTTGACCCGAATGCCCTTCTCCGCCAGCATTTGCGCAAGCCCACCGGTAAAATTCTGGATGGCGCCCTTGGTCGTGGCGTAAACCAGCAGGGTCGGGTTCGGCATGTCCGAGTTCACCGACGCCGTGTTGATGATCGCAGCTCCCGGCCGCATGTGAGAAACGGCGGCCTTGGTCAGATAGAACATAGCGTGGATGTTGGTCTCGAACGTGAGCCGCCACTCCTCGTCGCTGATGTCTCCGATGTCCTTGAACGTGGCCTGATGGGCCGCATTGTTGACGAGGATATCAATGCCGCCGAGCTCCTCGACCGTGCGACGCACGATGGAGCGGCAGTGCTCGGGATTGCGGATGTCGCCGGGAATCAGGATCGCCTTGCGTCTTTCCCGCTCCACCAGCGCCTTGACCTCGGCCGCATCCTCGTCCTCGTTCAAATAGGAGATGACGATGTCGGCGCCTTCACGCGCGTAGGCGATCGCGACCGCGCGGCCGATGCCGCTGTCACCTCCGGTGATGAGCGCCTTCTTTCCGGCCAGACGTCCCGAGCCTCTGTAACTCTCCTCGCCATGATCGGGGCGTGGCCGCATCGCCCGCGTCGAGCCGGGCATCGGTTGCTGCTGCGGCGGATAAGGTGGCTTTGGATAGTCGGTCATGAAGCAGCTCCAGGGATCTGCTCCGCTAACGGAGCCCCGCAGGAAGCGTTCCTGTGACCGCGCTGCTGCACCGCGGAACCCTTTGCGCCGCAACATTCAAAAATGAGACTGCCAGTCAAGCCGGACGAGGCGCTCACGCATGCACCGCATCCGAGTTCGGCTAGCTTCTCATCAAAGCCGCGGGCCTTCGAGAGCCAGCCTTCGAGAGCCACGCGGCGCCGCGCCGGTTCGGTACGGCCATAAATCGACGTCACAGGGAGGAGCACAATGTCGAAATGCAGTGTGGGACTGCTCGCGCTGAGCAGCCTGTTTCTTTCAAGCGCAGCGATCGCCCAGGAAAAGATCAAGGTGGGCGTGACCGCGACGCTCGAGGGCACCTACACGGTGCTCGGCGAGGACGGCATGCGCGGCCACCAGACCGCGCTCAACGTGCTGGGCAAGAAAATCGGCGACAAGGAGCTCGAATTCATCGTCGCCTCGACCGACGCGACACCGGACTCCGCGGTGCGCGCCGTGCGCAAGCTGATCGAGCAGGACAAGGTGCAGATCCTGCTCTCGCCGCTGTCCGGCGACGAGGGCATCGCGGTCAAGAACTTCGCAAAGACCCACCCCGAGCTGACGTTCATCAACGCGGCGTCCGGCGCACAGGAAACGACCTACGTCGATCCGGCCCCGAACTTCTTCCGTTACAACATGGACGGCGCGCAGTGGCAGGTGGGCCTCGGCAAGTACGCCTATGACGAAAAGAAGTATCGCAAGATCGCAACCGTCGGCGAGGACTATTCCTTCATCTACACCCAGGTGTTCGGCCTCGTGCTCGAGTTCTGCGGCGCCGGCGGACAGATCACCAACCGGCAATGGGTGCCGCTCGGCACCAAGGATTTCGCATCGGTCATCGCCGCCCTGCCCGACGATGTCGACGCGATCTATCTCGGCCTCGGCGGCGCCGACGCCGTCAACTTCCTCAACCAGTATCAGCAGGCCGGCGGCAAGGCGCATCTGATGGGCGGCTCCATCATGATCGACCAGACCATCCTGTCGTCCAAGGGCAACGCCAAGAATGCCCTGGTCGGCACCATCGCGGCGAGTGGCCAGGCCGATACCTGGGAAGATCCGGGCTGGCAGAAATTCGTGAAGGCCTATCAGGACGCCTTCCCGCCCAATAAGCGCTTCCCGAGCCCGTCACTGCTCGCGACCAATTACTATGACTCGACCATGGCCCTGATCCTCGCCCTGCGCGAGGTCAACGGCGATCTCTCCAACAACCAGTCGAAGTTCAAGGCTGCGCTGGCGAAGATCGAGATCGACGCGCCGAACGGCAAGATCAAGCTCGACTCCAACCGGCAGGCGATCGGCACCAACTTCGTCACCGAAGTCGTCGACGACGGCAAGGGCGCGTTGTTCAGCAAGGTGGTGAAGGTGATCCCGAACGTGAACCAGACGCTGGGCTATGATCCAGCCGTATTCTCGAAGATCGGACTGCCGAGCCGCACCGTGCCGGAATGTAAGAAGTACTGACGCATCGCGCCTGCAACGGACAACCGGGGAGCGACTTGCTGACGCGGTCGCTCTCCGCTCTTGCAATCTCGTCGGCGTTGTTGAACGCTGAGTGAAAAGACAAGAACATTCGGGAGGGGAAGGCATGAGCCGTGCGCTCGCCGTCTTCCACGGCCGGTTCGGTCGGGCGACGGTTTATCAGTTGAACCGCCCTTTCAATATTCACGCCCATCGCGAAGGTCATCTGATCTTCCATGTCGGCGGCATGCCCGCATGCATCGACGTGTCCGACGGGCACCATGATCTCACCGAAACGTCCGTCGTCGCGGTCAATCCCTGGGAGCCGCACAACTTCCTGCCGGCCGATCTGGACGGCGGCGCGATCTTCTTCGTGCTCTACGTCAATGCCGAATGGTTTGCACCCGATGCATCCGGCACTCACCGGCTGCGTTTCGGCCGCACCCAGTTCAAGCGCACGCCGGCCCTGGACAAGCACATCAGGCGGACCGCCGCGCTCGTGTGCGGCGCACCATCGCTCTCCAGTCTGGATTCCGAACTGCGGAGGTTGATCGACATCTGCTACGACGAAAGCTGGCAGCAGGCCGAGATCGCCCGCGATCCTCGCGCAAGCGGCTCCGTCACCGATTTTCGCGTGCGCAAATGCATCAAGATGATGTCGGAAAGCCCCGGCGCTGAGATCGAGCTCGATACGATCGCGCGGGAATCCGGCCTGTCGCGTCCGCATTTCTATCGGCTGTTCCGCGTCCAGACCGGCGTTACGCCGAACCTCTATCTCAACACGCTGATCATGGAACAGGCGCTCGAAGCACTGGTGGCGAGCGAGACGCCGATCGCCGATATCGGCTTCGATCTCGGCTTCTCCTCGCAAAGCGGTTTCACCCGCTTCTTCGCCGCCAATGTGGGGATGGCCCCGACCGATTATCGTCGCGCGGCCAAGATTTTGCGCGCCTGAGCGCGGGCCACGAAAAGATACTCACGATCAAACGTTCCCCTCCGAGCCCGGCTAGGATGTCGGCAACGCGATCCCGAGAGAGGATTGCGACCGACGGGAGCGCACGTCCATGGCGAGGCCAGCAGCCGGCATCGGCTTGCATGCCCCCTCGCCCCGCTTGCGGGGCCGAGACGAGCTTCGCTCGCTCTGGGAAGGTCGGGGTTTACCCACGCCTTCTCGAAGGATCGGCCGCCGGGAATCCGCTTCCCATCTACGATGGCCCTGCCACAAGCGAGGCGAGGCGGGAGCATGAGCCGCTTTGTCGAACGCCATCCGGCCTGGGCGCTCATCGCAATCATTGCCGTTGCCGTCGCGCTCTGGTTGATCTTCGCGGTCTGGCCGCCGGGCCTGGAAGAGGCCGTCGGCCGCAAGCGCGTCTTCCTCAACGCCGTCTTCAACGGTATCACGCTCGGAGGGCTCTACTTCCTCGTCGCCAGCGGCTTCACGCTGATCTTCGGGCTGATGCGCAACGTCAACCTCGCGCACGGCTCGCTCTATCTGTTCGGCGGCTATGTCGGCTACGCCATCAGCACGGCGACCGGCTCCTGGGTGCTCAGCTTCATCGTCGCCTTCATCCTCACGGCCCTCGTCGGCGTCCTGCTCCAAGTGATCGTGTTCCGCCGGATGGAGGGACAGGATCTCAGGCAGACCATGGTGACGATCGGGCTTTCGATCGTGTTCGCCGATCTCATGCTGTGGGCCTGCGGCGGCGATTTCTACCAGATCCAGACACCGAACTGGCTGATCGGCCCCGTGGAGCTGCCGCTGGTCACGGCGATCAAGTCCTCGGGCGAGCCGGTCTATCTCCGATATCCCATGGTGCGACTGGTGATCTTCGCCGCCTCGGTGGTCATTGGCGTAGCAATGTGGCTTGCGCTCAATCGCACCCGCATCGGCATGATCATTCGCGCCGGCGTCGACGACCGCGATATCCTCGCCGCGACAGGCGTGCGTATCCAGCTCGTCTTCGTGCTGGTGTTCGCGTTCGGCGCAGGTCTTGCGGGCATCGCTGGCGTCGTCGGCGGCACCTTCCAGTCGCTGTCGCCTGGCGAGGACATTCGCTTCCTGCTCGCCTCCCTCGTCGTCGTGATCGTGGGCGGCATGGGCTCGATCCCCGGCGCCGCACTTGGGGCGCTGATCATCGGCCTCGCCGAACAGCTCGGCTCGGTCTACATCCCGACCTACGCCATCGTCGTGACCTTCCTGATCATGGTGCTGGTGCTGGCGATCCGGCCGCAAGGCCTGTTGGCGAGGCGCTGACATGTCGCTCGCCCACGATGCCCGCGTTGCCGTCCGTCCCGCCACAATGGCGCAGCGCGCGGCACGGACGTGGCCGGAGATCAACAATCCCGCCGCCTGGGTCGTCGCCGTCATCCTCCTGATCATGCCGCTGATCGCCAACGGCTTCTTCCTGATCGAGATCTTCGCCTCCACCTTGATCCTCGGCACCATGGCGCTCAGCCTGATGTTCCTCGCCGGCTATGGCGGCATGGTCAGCCTGATGCAGCTCACCATCGCGGGCTTCTCGGCCTACATGGTCGCGGTGTTCGGCGTCAGCGGCAACGCCAATATCAGCCTGGGCTGGCCATGGTGGCTCGCGGTCCCCATGGCGCTGGCGCTGGCAACCGCCTTCGGCACGCTCGGCGGCGCGCTCGCGGTGCGCACCGAGGGCATCTACACCATCATGATCACGCTCGCGATCGGCGCGGCGTTCTATTATTTCACGAACCAGAACTGGGCGATCTTCAACGGCCATACCGGCATCAACACCGTGGCCACGCCGCACTTCTGGGGCGTCAACTGGCGCGCCGACATTCCCTTCTATTATATCGTGCTCGCGGTCGCCGCGCTCTGCTATTTCGCCGTCGAATATCTTTCGCGCGCCCCCTTCGGCCTCGCTCTCCAGGGCGTGCGCGACAATCCAAGGCGCATGGCGGCGCTCGGCTTCAACGTCAATGCGCACCGCATCGCCGCCTATGCCTTCGCCTCCTTCGTGGCGGCGCTGGCCGGCGTGCTCCAGGTCTGGAACTACCGCCAGATTTCGCCGGGCTCGGTCAGCGTCGGGGCCTGCATCGACGTGCTGATCATCGCCGTCGTCGGCGGCATCACGCGCCCGATCGGCCCCTTTATCGGCGCACTGATCTTCGTGCTGCTGCGCACATTCGCGCTCGACTTCCTGGTCAGGCTCGGACTCGACGGCAACCGCTTCCGGCTGCTGATCGGGCTCGGCTTCCTCGCCATCGTGTTCTGGTCCTCGGACGGCGTCATCGGCCTGTGGCAGCGCTGGCGTCAGAGCCAGCGGCGTCCGGCTGCAAATCAACCTGGCAGAGGACGCGGCCATGGATAGCGTCGCGCAACGCCTCTCGGCCG